>JALRIY010000174.1 GCA_023255285.1 Algoriphagus sp. | reverse complement strand
CCACCAAATATCTTGGAGGACTCCTTGCTGCCTGAAGGCAGCATGGTCTTGGCGCTTCCAAGGGGCTCCCGCTCGAGAAATATCACGGTAGCGAAAGGTATTAGGCTGATCCTGAAGGTAGCCTTTGGTTTGAAATCGTAGGTTTTGATTTCCGTAGGATGCCGTCAAAGAAGTTTGGTTTTGGCCGAAGCTTCCAATTGTCTGACTAAAGTCCCCATGAAGCCCTTCTTTCTTGATGGGTGAGGTGGAGAGGTGTACTGAACCCCCGATGGCCTCATTTCCAAAGAGTGCTCCTGCGCTTCCGAACTGAACCTCCACTCGATCGGTCCCCTGTATCGGGAGAATGCTGAGGTCAGATTGCCCCAGCGAAATGCTGTTGATGGGTACCCCATTCCAGAAGAGGGCTGTGTGTCCTGGAGAGGTCCCGCGAAAAGAAGGAGATGCCAACATGCCTGCTCCGTATTGGCGCACAAAAATCGGAGAAGTTTCTTGCAGCAAATCCCCTAAAGATCGTGCTGCATAGCGCTCCAGGGTAGATTTTTCATAAGTCAAGAGCGTTTGCCCTGCTGCAAACCGATCCAAGGCTGCAGCATGCACGGCCACCTCAGCCAGCGCTACCGTGTCTTGGGGAGAGGCAAAAGAAAATACAAAAGCAAACCAGAGGACAAAAGTCATTGGGCTTCGATTAGAAGGTCTAGTCGAATCTGGCTGTGAAGGGAAAAATAGAAATGAAAACCAGCCAATACCCTAATTGGGGTAAAGGAATTGTACGCTTCTACCTGCTTTTCCTCCGAAAGCTCAGAATCAATGATTAAGGCAGGTCTCCTGGCTCATTTGACTTTTTGCAGGCCTTCTCAGTTTCACAGAAACCAATGGCGGGGGTTGCAAAAGCTTTTCCTAGGTGTTTTCTAGGAAACCAAACTTACAGTTGCGGGGACAGCTCCGGTATTTCACCGGATTCCCTTTTAATTCCAAGAACCGAAATGCTCGGGTTGGAAACCAAAATCGATGTAAATAACGTCCAATTTAAGTTCATTAAAAAGGACTTGCTCTGCATTTTTTTGAGAGTCAACCGCTACCCCTTACCTTGTGTCAAATTTCCTTCAAGGCCTGCATGCAATCTTATACAAGCGTTTTGCGATCCCTACCCTACCGGCTTAGCTACTTGCTGAACTTTGGTGTAGCCTTTTTGCTCTTTTCCTGTGGGGAAAAGAAAACCGATTCGCTCCTCAAAACAGCCGTTTCGCTCGATTATGCAACAGGATTCAAGTTGTACCAAGGAGATGGCTTATGGGAAATTGAAGTTAACAAAGGCTTTGTAGGATCCTCGGAAACTTACCGCTACCTGGTTCTGGATTCTGGAGTACAGGTCAATTCGGCCAACTACGATGCAGTCATTCAACTTCCCATCACTCAAGTCGTACTCACTTCCACCACCCAAGTGCCCCACTTGGATGCCTTGGGGCAGATGGATCTGCTGGTAGGCTTTCCCAAACTCGATCTGATTTCCTCTACCACAGCACGGGAGCGAATTGCAACGGGAAAGGTTCAAGACTTGGGTGCAGGACCTTCCGCAAATCCCGAGTTGGTACTAGACCTACAACCCGATTGGATCATGATTTCCACCTTGGGAGAAGATCTTCGGTACTTAGAGATATTTAGGCAGGCGGGTATCCCTGCCTTCATCAACGGGGAATATGTGGAGCAAAACCCCTTAGGCAGAGCCGAATGGATCAAGTTTACTGGGGTACTTTTAGGAAAGTATGAAGCCGCCTTGGCCCAGTTTGAACAAATCAAAAAAGACTATAACGAAGCAGCGAAGTTAGCCAGTTCGATACCGGAAAAAGACAAACCTCGCGTACTCAGCGGGGTGATGTATCAGGACATCTGGTATGCACCCGGTGCAGACAGTTGGGCAGCACAGCTCATCAGCCAAGCAGGGGGGCAGTATGCATTCGATGGGAATGCGGGTTCGGGCAGCCTGCAACTCAATTACGAGTACGTGCTGGATCAGGCCAGCTCAGTTCCGATTTGGATTGGGGCGGCAGATTTTGCTTCAAAAACTGATATGGGGACGCGTGAACCTCGTTACCAAGCTTTTGCTGCTTGGCAGGCGGGAGAATTGTATACCTACACCGCCAAGAAAGGAGAAACAGGAGGTTTGGAGTATTTTGAATTAGGCTATTTGCGCCCCGACTTGATTCTAAAAGACTTGATAAAAATCCTATATCCCCAGTTACTACCGGACTACCAACCTTATTTTTACCAAAAAATACGGAACTAAGTCGGTCGAAATGGAATTTCCTCCCGTATTTTAGCCTGAAAGAATCGGTTTGATACCGATTATTCCAAGCCCTAGCAACAAGAATTACCCCCTGTCCATGTCCTTCAGACGTTCCCTTTTTCCATTCGCCTTCCTCCTACTTGGGATGAGTTTCTTGCTCAACCTGAGCATGGGTAGCGTGTGGATTCCGCCTGCGGAGATTTTGGAGGGGATAATTTCGGGAGGTTGGGACAAAAATTCCTGGGAGCAAATCATCCTGCATTACCGACTTCCTAAGGCCTTAGTAGCGATTTTGGCGGGGATTGGACTCAGCGTGAGTGGCTTACAGATGCAGACCTTTTTCCGAAACCCACTGGCCGGACCCTATGTATTGGGAATCAGTTCTGGTGCAGGACTAGGCGTGGCCTTGCTGATGCTGGCTGGAGCCGCTTTTGGTATTTCCCTTACTGGGCTGAATTCTTGGGCAATTGCCGTAGCGGGAATCATCGGGGCAGGCAGCTTGTTGGCTCTAGTTACCCTAGTAGCCTGGCACGTAAAAGATTCGATGACTTTATTGATCGTAGGCCTGATGGTGGGCAGTGTGGTAGCTGCTGTGGTGGCGGTGCTCTCCTTTTTTTCTGGAGCAGAGGCTTTGAAGCTTTACACCGTATGGTCCATGGGTAGTTTGGGTGCGCTGACTTGGGCACAGGTGAGCATCCTTGGCCTTCTAATTTTGATAGGAATCCTTCCCATTGTCGGAGCTGTCAAGTCCTACAATGCCTTGCTGATGGGAGAAACCTATGCCCGCAGCATGGGGATTCATACAACAAGTCTCCGCTGGTGGATGATCGGAAGCACGGGGATTTTAGCTGGGGGAATTACAGCATTTTGTGGACCCATCGCATTCCTAGGAATTGCCGTCCCTCACTTGGCACGCATGGCTTGGAAAACTGCAGACCATCGGGTGCTGTTCCCCGGTTCAGCCATTTTGGGGGCAAGTTTGCTCCTACTCTGCGATTCCTTTAGTCATTTTCCAGGATGGGCTAGTTCACTACCCATCAATGCGGTCACCTCCTTGATTGGAGCCCCTCTCGTGATTTCCTTGATCTTAAAAAAGAACTTCAGCAAAGATTTTTAGGGGATGAAACAGCAGCAAATCGCATTGGAAGGAATTGGACTCCAGCTAGGGTATAGCCAGAAAGGGATACGAAAACCTCTTTTAGAAAAGTTAAATTTTGAGTTGGTTGCCGGGGAACTCACCTGCCTTTTGGGTCCCAATGGAGTGGGGAAATCCACGCTTATTAAAGCCATTCTGGGAGAAATTACCCCTTGGGAAGGTCAGCTATTACTAGAGCAGAAGCCCCTATCCTCCTATTCCATTCAAGATCGAGCGAAGCACATCGCGGTAGTCTTGACGGATCCGATCTTTCCGGGAAACCTGACCGTGGAACAACTAGTTGCACTGGGCAGAACCCCACACACGAATTGGCTGGGGCAATTGGATTATAAAGACCGAGCCCATGTGGAAAAGGCATTAGCAGACACCCGTATTGGGTACTTGCGGGATGCTCGACTGGGGGAACTCAGTGATGGACAGCGGCAAAAGGCCATGATTGCACGGGCCTTGGCGCAGGATGGATCCGTGATTGTTTTGGATGAGCCTACCGCGCACTTGGATTTGGTCAATCGCTTAGAGATCATGAGTTTGCTGCGCGAAATCAGCATTAGCCAAGGTAAGGCTATCTTGGTTGTAACCCATGATTTGGATATTGCTTTAGAGACTGCGGATCGATTTTGGATCCTGAATTGTGGTCTTCCGCTTTTGGCAGGAAAGCCGGAAGACCTAGTGCTTTCGGGACAGATTCAAGCCCTTTTTCCTTCGGATCGTTATCAGTTTAATGTGGCCCGAGGACGGGTGGAGTGGAGTCAAGCGGTACCCGATTTTTTGATTGAAGGACCTGCCGAACAGGCCTATTGGGTCAAGAAGGCCTTGGTAAAGGCAGGGATTACCTCTTTGGATCAACCGGTGGTGATTACGACCCCTTTTGGGTTGAGGGTTGGGGAGGAATCCTTCGGAAGTATAGAGGATTTCATCGTTACACAGAAGCTTCAAAAATAAGTAGGAAGATTTCCAAACGGATAAAAATAATCTTCCAACAAAAAAGCTGCCCCCTTTCGGAGGCAGCCATCAACAGCTAAACTCACTAATTATTTAGTCAAACAAGTCAAACTTCAATCCGAAGTTGAATCGAGCATTGTAGTATTCTACCTGCATAGTTCTTGCTTGGATTCCTTGGTAGTAACGCAAAGGCTGGTTGGTCAAGTTGTTTGCCTCCAAGAAGAATCTCCACTTTGGCGTAAAAGCGTAGGAAGCATTGACATCTAGGAAGGTTTGAGTATCGTAGTAGCGATCTTCAAAATTCTCTCCACCAATCTCATCCAAATAGTCGGATGCATAGTTTAAGGATACACGTACGACCAATTTCTTATTTTCGAAAGAAAGGGAAGCATTGAACATGTTTTCCGCAGTACCTGGTAGCTGCAAGTCATCTCCTTCTCTACCTTCGATACCTGTAGTCGTAGACTTGGTGAAGGTATGGTTCAAGTAGATACCAAAGTACTTACCCAACTGTCTTTGGATAGAGGTTTCAAACCCATACACAGAAGCAGTACCTCCATTTTCTGGTCTTGAA
>JALRIY010000173.1 GCA_023255285.1 Algoriphagus sp. | reverse complement strand
ATAAGGTAGCCCGAATGAATGATGGCTCCATCAACGATGTAAAAATCATTCCTTTTAGAGGGGAATACTTCAAACTCAAAAAGGAACGAGAATACCTAGTCAAAAACTTGATTTACCCTGTTCCTGATCCCAACTTCCCTTTCCTAGGCGTACACTTTACCCGAATGAAAAAAGGAGGTGTAGAAGCTGGTCCTAATGCTGTATTGGCATTTAAAAGAGAAGGATACAAGAAAACTGATGTGAATTTTGCCGAATTGGCTGAAACCTTAGGTTGGCCAGGCTTCCAAAAAGTAGCAGCCAAGTATTGGAAAACTGGTTTGGGCGAATTGTATCGCTCCTTTTCCAAATCCGCATTTACCAAGGCTCTCCAAGAACTGATCCCTGAAATCCAAGAGTCTGACCTTGTGGAAGGCGGAGCAGGTGTTCGTGCTCAAGCTTGTGACCGTACTGGAGGCCTTTTGGATGACTTTGCTATTCGAGAGTCTGCTTATGCCATCAATGTGCTCAACGCACCTTCCCCTGCTGCTACCAGTTCCCTCTCTATTGGAGGTACGGTAGCTGAAATGGTGCTCAAGCGGTTCTAAACCAGCATTCCAAGACTAGCTTTACCAATTAATCAAGGCAACGAGTCTTGTGTTAAGAATTCCAAAAGGCGATACTCTGCATAGTTAAATTCCGAACCCGGAATCGTAAAACCAGTGTGTCCCCCTCGATTCGGTATTTCCAAGAATATTTCCGAGCTACCTTTTGCAAATTCTTTGGGGTAGCATTCCATTCCCAATAAGGGGTCATTGGCAGCATTCAAAATCAAAGTGGGTACTTGAATGTTTTTCAAGCGGGTATGTGGGCTCGCCTGCTCGTAAAAATCAGTAGCATTTGCAAATCCATGAAGTTTGGCCGTATACTGAGTATCAAATTCATCAAAGTCTCGGACTTTTGGCAGACTTTCCAGATCAATCAAGCCTGGATATTGTTTTCCTTTGGCCTCCATTTTCTTTTTCAATTTTCCCAAAAATTTTTGTTTGTAAAATTGATTTGCTGGCCTACGAAGTGTAGCTGCACTTGATGGCAAGTGTACTGGTGTAGAGTATATTGCTGCTTTTTTTAGTATAGAAGGAACATCTTCTCCTTTTTTACCCAAGTAATTAAGTGTTTGTGCCCCTCCCATACTAATTCCTGCCAAATAGAGTTTCTTATACTGATTTAAAGAAATTACATGCTGAATCACCGTATCCAAATCCTGACTAGAACCATGATGATACAAAACAGGTTGTAAATTGAGTTCGCCCCCACAGGACCGATTATTCCATGCCAACACATCCATGCCCTGCTGATTAAATAATTTGACCAAAGCTCGAACATAATGGCGCTGAGAATCCCCTTCCAGGCCATGAGAAACAAGTAAAAGTCGATCTGATCCTACTCGAGACCAGTCGAGATTTAAAAAATCTTCATCTGGAGTTTTTATTTTTTCCCTTAGGTATGTGACCCCTTCAATTCTTCTCCAAATACTGGGAAGAATGGTTTCAAAGTGACCATTTAAATAAAGTAATGGGGGCTTGGTATAGGTAGAAGAAAGTATAGGCATGGATAAATGTGTAAAAACTTCAACTCAACTTCATCTTTAGGTAACCTTTCATTGGTCTTAAACTATTAAATTTCAAGTAATTAATGTACTCATAGGATTTAAACAGAGTTAAAGGGGATTAAATTTGAAAAAGAAGGCAATGTGTATTGTCTTTTTTTTTGTATGCTTTCATTCCAAACCTAGGGATTGCTTCACCCTATTGCAATCGGACTTAATCGTGCAGATCTCCCAGCGAGGTAACCCGTTGTCCATGCTGCCTGAAAATTAAAACCTCCTGTAATCCCATCCAGATTAAGTACCTCACCAGCAAAATAGATCCCTGAATACAGCTTACTTTCCATCGTTTCTGGATCAATCTCATCCAAAGATATCCCTCCAGCTGTTACAAATTCCTCTTTGAAAGTAGTCTTTCCTTGCATAGCTACTGGATAGCAAAATAAGCACTGCACCAACTTGTTGTGCAGTCTTTTTGGAAGTTGACCAAACAGTTGTGCCTCATTAATTTCGGATTGGCTACAGAAATGATCCCAAAGGCGTGCAGGTATTTCAAATAGTGGATTGGAACGTACCTTCCTATTAGGATGATTTTGTGCGTAGTTGCTAAGCTGCTCTGCATAGTCTTGTTCAGACAAGTCTGCATTCCATTGAATAATTGCCCGAGCTTTATATTGCTTCTCGTAAAGCCAATCCGCACCAAAAGCCGAGAGTTTGAGCACTGCAGGACCACTAATACCCCAGTGCGTTAGTAAGATTGGTCCTCGGTAACTGAGTTTGGTACCTTCCAGCTTTACCACTGAATCCGACATGGAAAC
Source organism: Algoriphagus sp. (assembly GCA_023255285.1). Lineage (GTDB taxonomy): Bacteria > Bacteroidota > Bacteroidia > Cytophagales > Cyclobacteriaceae > Algoriphagus. The sequence continues at coordinate 2,557 of JALRIY010000173.1, read as the reverse complement.
GCCCATCAATTCACGAATAGGTTCTTGGGGTGTATTGAAAGTAAAAAGCGAAGGTATAGGTTTTATAATATTATGGTTCAATTGATTAAGGTATTCATATGCCCCTAAATTAGGATGTCCGCCAGAAGCAACGATGATTTTTGAAACGGAAACTTCCTCCTTGTCTGTAATTAGGATATAACCTTGATCTTTGGTTAGAATGGATTTAATCCCATTAGAGAGCTTAATTTGAACTCCCAGCATTTTGGCTTCTTTTTCCAAGCAAGTGACAATAGTTTGGGAGGTATTGGATTGGGGGAAAACACGTCCATCGTCCTCAATTTTCAACGGTACTTTTCTAGATTCAAACCAAGAGAACGTATCGTGGATTGAAAAGTGAACAAAGGCTTTTTTCAAAAACTTTTCACCTCTTGGGTAATTCTTAATCAATTTCGAAATCTCCATCGGTCGATGTGTCACATTGCAACGACCCCCACCAGAAATTTTTACTTTGGAGAGTAATTTGGGGGATTTTTCAAAAAGGACCACCTGTATTCCAGGCCCACTAGCATGGATGGCTGCAAAAAAGCCTGCAGCACCTCCTCCAATCACAGCAATAATCACGTAGAAAAGGTTTGTTAAAGATCAAAAATCAACATCTTTTCACGGAAGCAAAAGGGATTTCTCCAATTTTTAATGAATAGGAACCACTTTTTTATCCAGATAAAACCAAAAATGAAGATTTATTTTCCAGAAGTCTCTTTTTTTCTTGAATGAACGATTTTCAGTTACTTACTTGCCTAAAATTAGAATAAATTGAAAACTACATCCCGAATCTTTTATTTACTTTTTTGCCTCCAAATTTATTTTGTTGCAACTACAACTGCACAGGTAAATCTTGGCCAAACAGACCGCTGGATGAAAGGTGCCTTGGCTGCCATGGAGCGAAGCGACTACCAAACAGCCAATTCTATCTTTCGAAACCTGATTGATTCAGGACTTCCCCTTCCTGAGGAAATGCCCTATTTTTTTTCCGAAACTCTTTTTCAACTTGGACAATACGATAACAGTCAAAATTTTGTCAACAAATACCTGGATTTGACAGGTTTCACTGGTCAAAACTACGAATCAGCAACTCTTCTGAAAGAAAAACTGAAAGCTCCAATCGCACAAATTCAAGCTTGTGAACGATGTGATCGACGAGGCTATCGATTGGAGAACTGTACCACTTGCCTAGGAAAGAAACAGCTTGAACAGGCTTGCTCCTATTGCAAGGCCAAAACAGTGGTAGGCTGCAGCCGCTGTGGAGCCACAGGAATGATTAAAAAAGTAAATGTCTTCAATATAGTCGATTTTTTCGAATGCGAACGATGTGGAGGTAAAGGGCGCCTTTCGTGTCCTGATTGTGAAGGCACTGGAAAAGAGATTAGTAGTTGCAAAACTTGTCTAGGATCTGGAAAAAGCCCTTCTGACAATTTATGTACTCATTCAGAGGAGTCAAACCAACATTGAAAGGATCGTATCTTTCGTTAATAGACAAAAGCCAAAATTCAGAATCGAAATTATGAGTATACGCAGTTATGCCAATAGTCCCATTGGAGTACTAAGAACTTGCGGATAATCGTCGACAAAACACGGTCTACAGGCAGTCCAAAGACCATAGCCCATTAAATTGAACTTCAAACCTTATTTTTATTTGGTTACTAGTGACAAATCGGATAATCTGAATCGGAATAATCAGAAATCTTATTTGCAATACTTTTGGTAAGACTCCTCTGCTCCAGGATACTCCAAGACCATTGCCAACTTAAAATCTTCACAGGCAAGCTTGTTCCTTTTTAAGGCAATTTTAAGTAAGGCTCTATTGAAATAGGCTTGACCAAAGTTTTTATCCAACTGAATTGCAGTTCCATAGGCTTTTAAGGCGTCTTCAGGTAATCCAATTTGATGCAGCGCTCTCCCTTTTAGCAAGGAAGCCAAGGCTGGAGCTCCCGGGATTTCTTCTGCTTTGGTCGCATAAAGCAAGGCACTAGCATAATTCTTTTGCTCAAGTTGGAGATTTGACATACCCAATAAAGCTTGAAAATTAGTGGGTTCAAGTGCCAAAGCTCTTTCAAAATCAGCTTGAGCTTCATCCAATTCCCCCAATTCTTGATACGACCTACCTCTTCCATAATAGAGGTCAAAGTCATTTGGTCTAGTTTTTAGGCTTTCCGAATATCCAGTAACAGCACTTTTAAAATTTCCGTTTTTGAATTCACTATCTCCCGTATTCACTTCTGAACCTGAAGTGCATCCAATCAAAATAAAACTTGCAAGTACTCCGGTGAAATATTTAATTACAACTAGTCTCATCTTAACTTACACAGCTACGTTATTCTCCCGTAGCGCATCGTTAAGTGAAGTTTTTAGGATTGTAATTTCTCCATAAAAAAAACCTGAGGCCAACCTCAGGTTTTTGCATTTAGTACGTCCAGCTCATCGGATACGCTTCGTCGACAAACTCCAGCGCATCGGTGGTGACTTGAAGCGGTCGGAAGGTATCTAGCATGACGGCATATTCTTTTGTCTCTTTGGC
>JALRIY010000172.1 GCA_023255285.1 Algoriphagus sp. | reverse complement strand
AATTGCAAAATTTTCGTGGTTGTTGTCAATGATGTCGTTGTCGTAAATACGGGTTTGCCGACCATCACTTTTAGGTAGACCAGGTAGGTTAAACACCAAAATTCCTCCTGCATTATCTCGAGCTGTATTCCCAAATACTTCGGCTCTGTCACAGTTTTCAATTTCTATTCCTGCGACATTTCCAAAGGCCAACGAGTTTTTGACTACAATGTCTTCCGATTGACCTACATAAATTCCTGCATCCTTTGAATGGGAAGCAATGCAACTATCGATAAGCACATTCTTGCATTGGACTGGATAGATGGCGTAAGTTCCATTTTTGGATTTATCTCCATTCGTCCAAGTGACATTAATTTTTCTAAAAGTAATCCCATCTGAATGTTGGGCTTTAATCCCATCGCCTGGAGCATCTTCGATGCTTAATTCCTCAATGGTAATGTTAGTGCCGACGATTTTCACCCCTTCACCTCCTGATTTTAAATTTCGGAAAGAGAGTACTGTTTTATCCATGCCTTCTCCTTGAATACGAATGTTTTTTTTATTGTCAAGAATAAGCTGGGTTTTGAGATCGTAGAATCCTTCCGGAATACGAATTGTGCTGGAGTCTTCTGCAAGGATAAATGCTTCAATCAGGGTTTCCACTTCCTCAATAGTGGCTCGACGCAGGGAGGAACTATCGAATGTTTGTTCGCTAGATTGACTGCTACAGCTAGAGAGCATCAGACCAAAAGCAAAAAGGAGAAGAGATCGAATCATTTTGAAGGAGTGGGGGTTCGCGTTGGTGTCGTCAAGTTATTATTCACTGAAAAGGAAATTCAACAGATCAAGTCTTTTCAGACTAATCCAGGCGGTTTTGGGTTTTAAATTTGTAAGGGAAATTTGGGAAATTTTGGAGCCGTTTCCAAATGAAAGGAACTAGACGAAGTGACCTAAGTACTTTTTAGAACGAAAGCAGCACTTTCCTAAGAATAAAATATGATTATCCGCTTTTCACCAGTTACCAAATAAAAATAAGGTTTGTAGTTCATTTTAATGAGCTGTGGTCTTTGTACCGTCGTCTATCGACGATTTGCCGTAGGTTTTAGTACTCCGGTGGGAATACTGGCATAATTGCGGATAATCCTATAATAAAAATATACCTCCTGTTAGATTTCTACTTTTCTTGTTTTAGTTTTAAGGAATAATTGACAACCTCCGCTATGAAAAAAGGACTTCTTATCGCTGCATTTTTAATTTCTGCTGCTGCTCATGCCCAAATCGGTATTCGTGCTGGCATTGGCTCCTCCAACTTCTCCAATGGGGATGTTCAACGTGCTTTTACTTCTTTGATAAGACCTCACTTAGGCGTCTACTATGGGATGGAAGCTACCGAAAAGTTAACGGTAGAACCAGGTTTATTTTTTTCGGGGAAAGGAATTAGCACGCTAAGTTCTTTCACAAATAATGAATTTGAAGAAGTTTTGAGTTACTTGGATATCCCTGTATTAGCTCGATATGCTGTGAATAAAGACTTTAATGTATTTGCAGGTCCTCAGGTAGGGTTTCTTCTGGCAAGAACGTATACCGAAGGAAGTATTAAAATCACCGATACTGCGCCTGTAGGTGGCTATGAAATTGGGGGTGTTTTTGGGGTAGGCTATCAATTGACAGATGAACTCCATCTTCAAGCAAGCTATGATTTTGGCGTAAAGTCTTTTAAATACTTTCAAGCAGACGTAAATAATACGGTATTGAAGTTCTCAGTAGGGTATACGCTCCCTTCTAATTTGGCAAAAGAGAAAACGGAGAAGTAACACTACCCGTAAACTATTTTTTCAATCTTTCTGGATTGTCTTGGATAAAGGATTTCCATCCCTCATTCCTTCCTCGTGTCTGCATGCGTCCTTCGTGAAAATGATGGCATAGGGCTACAGCCAATGCGTCCGTAGCATCCAGAAGTTTGGGGAGCTCCTCAATGCTAAGTAAGGTTTGAAGCATGGCTGCCACCTGTTCCTTGGAGGCATTTCCATTCCCAGTTACGGATTGCTTTACTTTTTTTGGAGAGTATTCGGTGATGGGGATTTCTTTGGATAACGCAGCCGCCATCGCTACCCCCTGTGCACGGCCTAATTTGAGCATAGATTGCACATTGACGCCATAAAAAGGGGCTTCTAAAGCCACTGAATCGGGAGCAAATTCGTCCAAAATACCACTTATTCGTTCAAAAATCTTCTTTAATTTCAGTTCGTGGGTTTCGTATTTTTTCAGGTGAATTACCCCATACTGCAAGATCTTGTATTTTTTCCCTTCGGTGGAAATTAATCCGTAGCCCATTACAGTCGTACCGGGATCAATGCCTAAAATAATTTTTTCTTTGGATTGATTTTTGGCTAGGTCTTTCACGAAGACAAGTTAATTGAAATGTAGGTAAGATACATGCATTTTATTCCCTCTGGTTTGGGACCCCTATTTCAATTACCCTGCAACAGGGGAAGCTTTCTTCCTGAATTTTCAAGAAGATTCTGTAATTTTATAGAATAGTGAACAACCCATGAGTGACGACGAATTTGATCTATTGGACGAATTGTATTTTGTACAGCCCTATTCTGTCCTTCAGGAGGCCATGGGTTGGGAGGATAAACACTTACTCGACACTTTAGGCATGCTAAAGGAAAAAGGCTGGGTAAAGTGCTTTATTGCTCCAGATCAAGAGTGTTTTGATGCAATCAATCTTTACGAAGTGGGGAAAGACTTGCTGTATTTAGCTACAAAAAAGGGGCTTATGGCCCATAATACCCTCTGACGTGCACGTAGAAGAATACAAGTACCAACGGAAAGAATTGGAGTTAAAGGCTTTGTTGGAAATCACCCAAGCCATCAATGAAAATCAATCGGAGGAGGTGTTAGTCAACATCTTTAAGTTTACCTGTTTGGTTCATTTATCCATTCGGTCCTTAATTCTGTATGTGGCTAAGGAAGGAGATTTTGAACAGCGAATTGCGCATGGGGTAAAGGCCAAAACACCGGATTTACTTGTGCGCACTTCGGTGAAAGAGGACAAAAAAACAGGCAGCTTATCCATTCAATTGGAACAAGGATTTTCCTTTGGGGAATTGGAAACCTACCTACCGGTTTACCACAAGGAAAAATTGCTTGCCATTTTATTTATAAAGCAGAAAAATAAAGCCATTGCATTGGATTTGGACTTTACGCAGGCCTTAACTAATATCCTAGTGGTGGCTTTGGAAAACAAGCGATTTGCTAGAAGGCAATTGGAGCAAGAAGTTTTAAAACGGGAGATGGAAATTGCCTCTCAGGTGCAGCAACTTTTATTCCCTGCTACGCTGCCAGCCACTCAATTTTTGAAAGCAGAGGTTACCTACATGCCTCATAGCCGGGTGGGGGGAGACTATTACGATTTAATTGAGGATGGCAATGGGAAAATTTATTTCTGCATTGCAGACGTTTCTGGAAAAGGGATGGCGGCAGCATTGTTGATGTCCAATTTTCAAGCAGCCTTACGCACGCTACTTAGGAGCCATACTGACTTGGAGACCTTGATTCACCAACTCAATTTTACCCTTTTTGACCTGACCAAAGGAGAGCGTTTTATCACTTTTTTTATAGGCGAGTATGCCAAGGACAATGGCGAACTTCGGTTTGTAAATGCAGGCCATAATCCTCCTGTCCTTCGAGATTTGAAAACTAATACGGTAGAATTTTTAGAGGCGGGCACTACGATCTTAGGAGCATTTGAATCGCTTCCCTTTTTAGAGGTTGGCATGCGGAGGGAAATGAGGGATTTTATGCTTCACTTGTTTACCGATGGATTAACTGAGGCAATGAATCCAGCGGAAGAAGAATTTGGGGAGGAGCGCTTTCTGGAGTTGGTTGAAAAAAACAGTGCCCATGATCCAAGTGAATTTCATCAAGAATTTAGACTTGTTCTTGATAAGTTTACAGCCAAAGTACCCTTTCACGATGATTTGACCTTGTTGAGTCTTTGCTTTTCTAGCTCATGAGAATTTTCCAAATACCAGCAGGCATAGCTATGTTGTATCCCAAGCGAATTTGGAAAGGAACAGGTTTAGGTCAAAAAGTAACGCTCACCTTCGACGATGGGCCTATACCGGGAGTTACCGATTGGGTGCTGGAAGAGTTGGCCAAAAGAGCACTGACTGCTACTTTTTTTATGGTGGGAGATAATGTACGGAAACATCCCTCCTTGGCACAGGAGGTACTAGCTGCTGGGCATCAACTAGGGAATCATACGTATCACCACCTTTCTGGCTGGAAAGTGTCCACCAAAACCTATTTAGAAGATGTTGCTGCCTGTGATTTCATTTTAGAGGATACTCTAGGTGTTCAAACAGACTTTTTTCGACCTCCCTATGGCTGGATAAGTCCAAGGCAAGCTCAAGCCCTATCCAAACAAAAAACCATAGCCATGTGGAGTTTACTTAGCTATGATTTTGATTCTTCTTTGGCAACTGAAGCAAGCCTTCAAAAATGTAAGGCCCAAACCAAACCAGGAACAATCCTTGTATTTCACGATCAAGAGAAAACCAAAGATCGCTTGAGAAAAATTCTCCCGTGCTACCTTGATTTTTTGGTTTCCGAAGGATTTGAAACGCAGGGATTATAGGTCTAATTTCTAATTCTTGGACTTGTTTTCAATCCTAAATTTTCCAGCGTTTGTTTGATTAAGGTGTTTGCAGGAATAGTTTCTTATTTTTGAGTAAAAATTTAATCCCTGACCCTGTTTTGTATCCATGCAATTGATCGATACCCATGCTCATATTTATTCCAGTAAGTTTGATTCGGACCGAGATCAGGTGATCGCTGAAATTCGTGCTGCGGGCATTACAAAGGTGTTTATGCCCAATGTGGATATGGAAACCATTAATGCCATGTTGGATTGTGAACAGCGCTATGGAGACCTCTGTGTGCCCATGATGGGACTTCATCCTTGCGATGTC
>JALRIY010000171.1 GCA_023255285.1 Algoriphagus sp. | reverse complement strand
CTAATGGTTCACATGATAAAATAGGTATTCCTATTGTATAACAACTTTCCTGCTAGCCCAATACCATACTTTGTACTTTGTACCTAGTACATTGTACAATTGTTAATCCGTATTTTGTATATCGTCGCACGTAGTTACTAACCTGTAGTTGAATCAAAAAAAAGGAATCGTTCATGATTGACGCCACCACCTCTTGGGAAGAAAGTACCCGGCAAAAGATGTTGCATTTGAAGTTGCCCACGGATCCTCGTTGGGTAGGTATTGCAGAGATGAATCTAGAAGAAATTTTAGTGGATCACGCGTATTGTGAGCAAAAAGCAGCATCCTCTTGCATCAGTTTGATTATTCGCTTCAATGAATTGGAGCAGTTGGTGGATACACTTACGCCTATCGTGGCGGAGGAATGGGGTCATTTTGAGCGGGTAATGGAGCAGTTAAAAAAGCGAGGAATGAAATTCGGGCTACAGCGAAAGGACGACTATGTTGTGCAATTGCAGGGGTTTCTCCGAAAAGGGGGGAGTAGAATGGATCAGTTGACAGAGCACCTGTTGATGAATGCGCTGATAGAGGCACGCAGTTGCGAGCGCTTCAAACTTTTGTCAAAGAACATTGCGGATGTGGAGTTGCAGAAATTCTACTACGAACTAATGATTTCTGAGGCGGGACACTACGTGACTTTTATCGACCTGGCTAAGGTCTACCAGGATCCCCAAAAAGTAGCGCGGCGTTGGCAAGAATGGTTAGACTTCGAGGCCCAGGTGATGTTGGATTTGGGGGTGCGAGGGGATCGGATGCATTAGGAGATCCAAGTAGCGACAAAAGACAAGAAGCAAGAGGCCTGAATGTCGAAAGGCAGGCAAGAGCCGAGAGTCAATAATTAAATAGAATGCGAATTATGCCCAAGTGATACTTCTGAAAGATCTTGGTACCTAACACATGACAGCGTCTAATCTCTTGTTTCTTGCTTCTGAGGGATTTTCGTAGTTCATACAATGTAGCTCCAAAAAAGTCTTGTCAAATCTTCGTTCTCCTCAAAAATCCGAGGTAACTTGCATTGAAATCTTTTTTTTACCTATACTTCAAGGAAAGAAGTAGAGCCAACTAGAAAAGCTGTTCCAAAACGAACATACCATGAATTTGATCGAAAATGTCCGGGAAGCCTTGAATTCCGTGAAAGTTCACCTCCTCAGAACGGTACTTACAGGTGCCATCATTGCCATCGGAATATCTTCTTTGGTGGGCATGTTGACCGCAATTGACGGGATTAAAGCTCAAATAGCTGAAAGTTTTGCAGGATTAGGAGCAAATTCATTTGACATTCGAAACAGCGGTTCCAATGGGGGTAGGGTAGTGCAAGAAGGGATTACGGAGAAAACATACCCACCCATAACCTTTAGAGAGGCACAAAATTTTAAGGAGGAATACGCCTCCATTGGTATTTCAACTGTATTTACCTCCGTTTCTGGCATTGCAGAAATAAAGCGGGGATCCAAAAAAACAAACCCTAACATCCGGGTTCGTGGAGGAGACGAAAATCACCTTACGATCAAGGCCATGAAGTTGTTGAAAGGGCGAAATTTTTCTCAGATGGAGGTTCGCTATGGTAATAGTGTGGCCATCATTGGGAAGGAACTCGAAGAAACCTTATTTACTGCCGGAGAAGAATCGATCAATGAAACCATTACCGTATTTGGTAGACCTTACACCGTGATTGGGGTATTGGACAAGCAGGGCGGAGTAGGTCAAGATCAGGGAGCAGACCGACAAATCTTGATTCCAATTGAAAATGCAGCTCGACTAGATTTGAGAGGCACCTTCAACTACCGGATTACTGGAGTAGCTTCTGATCCTGGAAAAATTGACTACGAAATGGGTCAAGCTACCGGTATCATGCGAAAGATTCGACAGGACCGTGTCGCCCAGGAAGACTCTTTTGAACTTGCCAAAAGTCAATCTGTGGCTGAAAGTTTGGAAGAAGTGGCCGGATACTTGCGTATTGGTGGATTTGGAATTGGGTTTATTACCTTGTTGGGGGCTTCTATTGGATTGATGAATATCATGCTTGTATCTGTCACCGAGCGAACTCGGGAAATAGGCATTCGTAAGGCATTGGGTGCTACACCACTCCGCATTCGGCAGCAGTTCTTGATTGAAGCAATCACCATTTGCGTGATTGGGGGTATTTTTGGGATGATGCTTGGGATATTGATTGGCAACGTGATTGCCAACTTTATTGGCCCAGGAGGATTCCTCGTGCCTTGGTTGTGGATGATTATTTCATTTGTGATTTGTATTGTAGTGGGCTTGTTGGCAGGATACATTCCTGCTTTCAAAGCAAGCAAATTGGACCCTATCGAATCCTTGCGCTACGAGTAATTAGTTTTTTTAGGAGGTAAGCAATTCTTCCTTTGAATTTCATTTAATCGGCTATCAGCTGAAGGTTATAGCCGTGTACGATTGTGTTTGGCGTACCCATCAACCAATGGAAAGGATTTTTTAGTGCAATTATTTACCGATTGCATAAATTAGTGGGGATATCCCCTCTTTTTTTTCAACATTTAATCTTGTTAACAACAAACCTAAATCCTATGAAAAAGCTGTTTTTCTCACTTTTAGTAATTCTATCAGTCACTTCGGTGGCATGGGCATCCCTGCCAATGGCAAACCCCGGTTCCTACACCCTAGTGATGGAGGGCTTTGATTGGGGACCAGCAGCTAGCAAGGTAGTGCTCCACGACCTGAAAGCAAGTAAAGAAACTACCGTAACAGATTTTGAAGTATTCGTCACTCGCGCTACTACCTTGGGAGAAATTCCTGCTACCCAGGCTTCGGGCAAGCGTAACGTAGTGTACACGTATGCTTCAGATGAAAAGGGGAATCGACAAGAAAATGGATCCCATTTGACACTGGTACTGTCCGTAAGCCCAGTAAATCCCTTACGTTCAGGAATTCAGTACTTACGTATGGGAAATCGAGCGGCCAATGTATGGATTGACTACGGAGTAACTGTGGTACATACCAAAACAGGTAAACTTTGGAACAAAGAAACTGCTCGAGTACGTCCAATCGTGGATGAGTTTGACTTGTCTGGAAAATTTACTCACGAAGGAACTACCTTAACTTATGGAGCCTTTTCTCCGAAAAAACTAACCACCAAAGCACCATTAATCATCTGGCTTCATGGTGGAGGTGAGGGAGGAACGGATCCTACCATTGCCTTGATGGGAAATAAGGCATTCAACTATGCCTCACCTGAAATTCAAACCCTGTTTGGGGAAGGAGCTTTCGTATTGGCCCCGCAAACGCCGACCTTCTGGATGAATGCTGGCGAAGGTATGACACGAGGACAAACGAACGATATTTACAATGCAGCCGTGTTTGCCTTGATTCAAGATTTCGTAGCAAAGAATCCACAGGTAGATGCAAGTCGCATATACATAGGAGGCTGCTCCAATGGGGGATACATGTCTTTGAAACTGATTTTGGAGCATCCAAGCTATTTTGCTGCGGGCTACATCTCTGCGCTTGCGTACAACAATGAATTTGTTAGCGATGCGCAGGTGCAGTTGCTCAAACAAACGCCAATCTGGTTTGTGCATGCTAAGGACGACATGACCACCAAGCCGGACGAGACAGTTGTGCCACTATACCACAGAATGAAGCAAGCAGGAGCCAAAAATGTGATTTTATCCTACTACGACAGTGTGGCCGACGTGACTGGCTTTTTTGGAGGAAGCAATTTTAAATACAATGGACACTGGTCTTGGGTGTATTCCCATGCAAATGTTGCTCGTACGGATTTTGACGGTTCTGCCGTTCTACTCAACGGCCGCCCAGTTACCATTATGGAGTGGACTGCCGCGCAGAAGAGGAAGAAGTAACATAATGCCCCTCTGGGGCATCTACCAATTTTTTCTAGTTATTCTATTAGCATATAGCTCCTCTGGAGCAATGGGTCAAAAGTAAATTTTTGTATGGTTGACGAATTTTTACTCCAAATTTTGCCCCAGAGGGGCAATATGTTAATAGAACAAAGAAGAACACAAAGTCAAGTGTGCTCCAGAGGAGCACTATGTGTAATAAAATTGCTGTTCGTGACTTTAAATCATGTGCTCCTTTCCCTAAATTTTAATCTTTGCCCCGTACGCCGCGGCACACGGGAGCTTGCCCCTCAGATTCCGGGGGGATTCTTTAATTGTTAAGGGGGATTTTTCAAGACTTACACCTCCATTTCCACTCTCTCCTCCAATTCCTGATATAACTCATAGTTTTTATCAATCGAAAAAATAATTACATACATTTTTCTTTTCTTAACTTAGCGCTTCATCTCGATAAACTAACATACATACAATGGATACACACGGAAAAAACGGAGGCGACATCGCAAAATGTCCCTTCCACAATGGTTCCATGGCTGCAGCAGCAGGCAAGGGCATGCAAAACGTAGATTGGTGGCCTAACCAATTGAAATTAAATATCTTGCGTCAGCATTCTACCCTTTCCAACCCTCTGGAAGAAGGTTTTGACTACGCTAAGGAATTTGAAAGTCTCAACCTCGCTGAGGTAAAAGTAGATATCGAAAAAGTATTAACTACCTCACAGGACTGGTGGCCAGCAGATTATGGACATTATGGGCCATTTATGGTGCGTATGGCATGGCACGCTGCCGGTGCCTACCGCGTGCAGGATGGTCGTGGAGGTGCAGGAACAGGTGCGCAGCGCTTTGCTCCCCTCAACTCCTGGCCTGACAATGCCAACCTAGATAAGGCGCGCTTGCTCCTTTGGCCAATAAAACAAAAATACGGACAAAAACTATCTTGGGCAGATCTATTGGTGCTCACTGGTAATGTAGCCATGGAATCTATGGGCTTTAAAACCTTCGGATTTGGTGGAGGCCGCCCAGACATCTGGGAGCCAGAACAAGATATTTTCTGGGGAAATGAGAACGAGTGGGTTTCCCACCGTAACCCGGAAGCACTAGCACATCCACTT
>JALRIY010000170.1 GCA_023255285.1 Algoriphagus sp. | reverse complement strand
AATGCTTGGTTATTTTCTACAAACTGGTATGGGGCAGCTCCATCATCGATGCCCGCTCCTGAATCGGTTTTGACTACCTTGGGACCAAAGAATCCCACATGTAGCCAGATACTTGCCGAGCCTGGTCCTCCATTGAAGATAAAGAGCACGGGACGCCTAGACGGGTCTAGGACGCCCTCGCGAAGGTAGGCCGTGGACCAAAGTGCACCGGTCACTTCTCCTTTGCTGTTTTTGAGAAAAGTCTCGCCAACCACAGCTTTGTAGTTAATTTTTTGTCCATTGAAGATTCCTGAATGCGTGGATTCAAATTTTTTGGGTTCCCGAGGTACCCATTTGGATCCAGTAGCCTCCTCTTGGGAAAAGGCGCTAAAGGCAATAAAAAATGCGAAGTAAAATAATGATAACTGTTTCATTGGAGGGTTATTTGGAGCTGTAATTTAGGGAAATACGCTGTTTTTTCAATTATTTCACGCAAAGTAGGAAAGGCGCAAAAGGTTTATTCTCACAGTAGGGTAAAGACAGAATTATACCTCGCGTAGCTGTTTTCTTTGCGGCTTACCCGCCTTGGCGGGCAGGCTTCGCACCTCAGCGAGACTATTTTCACGCAAAGTAGATAAGCCGCAAAGGGGATTATAGATTAATACAGTTGAAAGAAAGTAGAAATAACCCGAGCAAGCCTGCCTGTTCATTTTGGCGCGCAAAGGCGCTAAGACGCAAAGGGGGATATAATGGCTCAGCAAATAGCTGTATCTAAATCACCAAGCTCAGTATGTTTTGTGAAAGGAGACTAAAGCTTTGGTTCCAAGTGGCTGGTTTTTGGCAAGTTAAATGGTTCCCCACTTCTTTATTTTTCAATCAACGTTCGGTGTTTGACATTTAGGAAGTAGCAAGTATCAAGACGCTTCCAGAAGCAAGAGCCGAGAGACAAGAGATTAGACATATGTTGCTGGCATAGCGGGATGTTTCCCAACTTCGACATTTTTCACTCAGCGTTCAGCGTTCGACATTACTTTTCAATCCGTATTTCCTACTTCGTATCTCGTATTTCCTTAATATCTCCATCCCAACTTCACTCCCCCGTACCCATTTCGAGAAGGTGCGGGTTGGTAGAATCTACTGGCAAAGGCATTCAGGTCATTGCCCAGTGAGTAGCGCTCGTCTAGCAGATTGTCTACCCCTGCAAAAATCTCCAGTTCCCAATCACCCAGGGACTTCAACCAGCCTACCCGAAGGTTGACCAGGGAATAGGCGTCTTGGTAAATGGTATTCGCATCGTTGAGGGGAATTTCCTCGGTAAACTGATGCGTGAAATTGAGGTAGATCCCAGGACGGGTGCGCAGGTCTAGGCGACTGACCAGGTTGTGGGCAGGCACACCGGTAAGGTCGTTGCCCGAGAAATCCTGCCCCCGCTTTTTATAGTCCGCGAAGGTAAAAAACTGCCCTGTGTAGGCAGTACCGAGTAGGAGATCACGGAAAATGCCTTCCTTGTTGCGAAAAATGGCATAATCCAGGCTGGCTTCCACCCCTTTTTGGTCGGTGGCTCCTGCATTTTGGAAGAGCACCACTCCATTTGAATTCGTATAGGTAGTGATGGTCTCCTGCAGTTTGAAGTAGTAGCCAATCAATTCCAGATTGAAGCGCTCAAACCCCATGCGGTAGCCCAATTCGTAGTTCATGCCCTTCTCTGCCTCCAGGTCTAGGTTGACACTGCCCTCGTTGGTGCGGACCTCATCGATGGTGGGAGGAGAAAAGCCCGAACTGATGGCCCCATACACGGCGGTACTAGGAGTCAACTGGTAGTTTGCCGCCACACGAGGGACCAGGATGGGATCAAATCGGCGGGTTTGTCGTCCTGTTTTTCCACTTGCAGCATCGATCTGTCGGTCGATCTCAAATCCGGAGAAATTTTCGCTAAGCCCTAAAGTCAATAGGAGTTTGGTATTCCACTGCAACTCTGCCTGCTGAAATAAAAAGCTTTGGGTGGCGGTCAACTGGTCCGCAAAGCGCACGGTATCTGCCTTGCCGGCCCGATTACCAAAATTTTGGGCTTGGGTGATGCTTTTTTGCCACTCTCCACCCGCAATGAGGCGGAGGGATTTGCCACCCAGCTGGGTGTCGTAGCGAACCTTGCTTCGTGCTCCATAGCCGAAGCCCAACTCCTTTTTGTAGTCCAGAATAAAGGGGTTTTCAAAGGCATTTGTATTCAGATAAACCGTCGTGGTACTCGTCAACTGATCCGAATGGCGGTAGGTATGCCCCAAGGAAAGGAGGAGGGCTTGCTGGTCGATTGAACTATTCTGAGCCACGGACCCAGGTCGCGCTTGCTTGGGGTTGTCCGTAAGTTGGGCTTCAGTCAAAGCCCCAGGAATTTGGTAGTTTAGGTCGGAAATAAGTACCTGGGTTCGCAATTCTTGCTTTTCGGAAACGGGGAAATAGCCACTCAACTGCAGCACTTGACGCTTGACGCCCGAGTGATCCCGGTAGCCATCCGATTCCTGACTTACATAGGAGGCTTCGATGCCCCCTTCGCCAAGTTTTTGAGAAAGTCCCAATCGAAATCTGGAAAGGCCAAAATCCCCAACCAGGTAATCCATAGCAAGACGATTTTCATCGACCTGAGCTTGGCTAAAAAGGGAGATGGTACCCCCATTTCCTGCACCATACACCGACCCCGATGGGCCTTTGATGACTTCGGCAGTCTTGATATTGCTTAGGTCGAGTAGGTTCAGTGCAGTAGTGCCGTCCGGCGAAGTAAAGGGTACTTCGTTCCAGTACACCTTTACATTCCGCACGCCAAAGGGAGAGCGAAGCGAACTGCCTCGGATGGAGATGCGGTAACTGGCAGGAGCGCGCTCCTCAATTCGGATGCCTGCTTTTTGATTGAAAGCTTGAACAGGGGAATTTTCATTAAAGCGGAACAGGTCCCGTTCGGAAAGTCGAGAAATACTGGCGGCCTGCTGAATCAGGGGGCGTTCGGAGTCAAAGGCCGAGACCGTCACTGCGGCTAAATTGAGGATGTTGGGAACTAGTGTCACGGTATATTCTCCTGCTTGGAAAGTTTGTTCCAATCGTTCGTAGCCTTCTATTGAAAAAAGTAGGCGTAGGTTTTCTCCTCCAAAAGTAACCGTACCCGAAGCAGTGCTTGTTTGAATGGTGGTTCCCGTACTCACCCGGACATTCGCTAAAGGGAGATTGGTGACCTGATCCATTACCTTGACTTGGATTTGGGCCTGAAGCCCAATACTGATTGCAAAAAGCAAACAAGAAAGCAGTTTTTTCATAACACGAAAATACGGGAAGTGACCATCTTATAAGCAGAATTTTGGGGTAAAGGTTTGAATTGAGGAGGATTGCGCCTATTTTGTTTTTAGATGTGAGGCAAAATGGCTAGGTTTTCGAAAAAATAAACCCATGAGACCCTTTTTCCTCCTATTTTTTCTTCCGGTGCTAGCCTTTGCCCAGTCCGCTCCTCCCGCTCCAGTCTACCCCATTCCAGAGCCCCGTCAGACGGCCTGGCAGGAGCTGCAGTACTACGGCTTTGTGCATTTCAACATGAATACCTTCTCCGATCGGGAGTGGGGTTTTGGAGATGAGCAGCCTAGCCAATTTGCCCCTACCGCACTCGATGCACGGCAGTGGGCGCGCGTTGCCAAGGAGGCGGGGATGAAGGGATTGATCATTACGGCCAAGCACCACGATGGTTTTGTGCTCTGGCCCTCGGCCTACACGGAGCATTCGGTCAAAAACAGCCCTTGGCGAGAGGGAAAAGGAGATTTGATTCGAGAGTTTGTGGATGCCTGTCGGGAATATGGGCTGAAGGTGGGGATCTACTACTCCCCTTGGGACCGTAACCATCCCGACTACGGCAAGCCAGAGTACATTACCTATATGCGGAATCAACTTACCGAACTCCTCACCAATTATGGGGAACTCTTTGAGGTCTGGTTTGACGGAGCCAATGGAGGCAGCGGCTGGTACGGAGGTGCCAATGAGGAGCGGGTAGTGGACAAGTTGACCTACTACGATTGGCCAAGCATGCATGCTTTGGTGCGGGAGTTGCAACCTGGAGCCATGCTTTTTTCTGATGCAGGACCCGATGTGCGCTGGGTAGGCAACGAGCATGGCTATGCCTATCCGACCACCTGGTCCAACTTGATGCGGGACTCCGTTTATGCCGGCATGCCTGAGTACTCGGATAAGTGGGCTATGGGACAGGAAAATGGTACCCATTGGGTGCCCGCCGAGGCAGATGTGAGTATCCGCCCTGGCTGGTACTACCATGCTTACGAGGACAATAAGGTCAAAACCTTACCCGAACTCTTAGAAATCTACTACCAAAGCATTGGGCAAAACAGTTCCTTGCTCATCAACTTTCCCGTAGATACCCGAGGGCTGATTCCTGATTCGGATGTGCAGGCGATTCTCGAATTGGCAGCCAAAGTCAAGGAAGATTTTGCGGTGAATCTGGCCACTGGCGCCAAGGTATCGGCGAGTTCCAACCGAGGAGCAGGCTACGCAGCAAGTCAGGTATTGGATGGGGATTACATGAGCTATTGGAGCAGTGCTGCTGGAGAGCGGAAGGCATCGGTCGAACTCGATTTCGGCAATGAGGTGTCCTTCAACCGGGTGAAGATCCAGGAATACGTCAACTTAGGCCAGCGCGTGTTAGCCTTTACCCTGGAAAAAGAAGTAGAGGGAAAATGGCTGCCTTTGGCTCAGGGAACTACCATTGGCTATACCCGTATTTTGCGGGTCCCGGATACCCAGGCTCAAAAGATTCGGATCAACTTTCTAGAAGCTAAGGGAGAACCACTGATTGCGGAGTTGGGCGTTTATGCTGCCCCAGCCTTGGTTTTTCCTCCAAAAATCACACGCTCCACCGATGGGCTAGTATCGATTGCTGCTGCAGACCCAGGACTTGAAATCTACTACACGGTGGATGGTAGTTTGCCCCTGGCGGGGAAAAACCGCTACGACAAACCCTTTCTATTGGAGCAGCCTGCCACGGTACAAGCGATCG
>JALRIY010000016.1 GCA_023255285.1 Algoriphagus sp. | reverse complement strand
CCTATACTAAAGATATGTCCAGACTTTCGGGCGATTAGTTCTGTAGCGAAGGCACGAGTCAAGTAATATGCTGAATACAAGTTGGTTTCCATCAAAAATTCTAAATTCCCTTCTGGCTCCTCATGTAAGGAACCTGGAAGGAAAATACCCGTATTGTGGACAATTACATCAGGAATCTTCTTGGCCTTTACTCCAGTAGCAAATGCAATCACCTCCTCCTTTTTGGAAAGGTCTGCGACAAAGGTATGAATGGTACAGGATGGAAACTTGGAAGTAAGGGTGGTTCGTAAGGCTGCCAAATCTCCTTCATTCCTAGAGCAGGTGAAGATGTCAAAGCCTTCCTGGGCAAATCTTTCGATGACCGCACGACCAATTCCCTTGGTGCCTCCACTGACGAGGATACTTTTATTCATTTGTTTCGTTGCTTAATAGTTAGTATAACAACTATTTAACTTGAACAAAGTTACATTTTTTTATGAATTGATTGGAAGGCGTTATTGAAGAGCGTGTTTTAAGGCATTTAATAGATTTTTTCCAAAAAAACTCCTGGAAAACACTAACTAGTGATTGACAAGTAAGGGAAATGTCAGAAAAAAAGTACTACCTGTACCCACTTCAGTTTCAAACCAGATTTTACCGCCAGCGGCTTCTACTCCACTTTTGGCAATAGCCAACCCAAGCCCAGAGCCTTGGCTTTTGGTACTAAAATTAGGGACAAAGATTTTATCACGAAGCTCCATAGGAATCCCTTTTCCATTATCAGAAATTTCTAAAAATACAGCTTGATCCGACAGCCAAAGCCAAATACGAATTTTAGGCTTTTGCCCAGGTTCCACCGCCTGCATACCATTGATTATCAGGTTGGAGATCACTCGTCCAAAAAGTTTGTCATCTCCCAAAATCGGGATATGTTCGGTATAAGAATCATCCTGGAACTTCAATTCCATTCGTTGATCGGTTTTGAAAAGTTCCAAAACTTTGGCAAGAACTTCCTTAAAATTAATTGGTTCATTGTGAGGAAGAGGCATCTTTGCAAAAGTGGAAAAGGAAGAAGCAATCCCACTTAAGGCATCGACTTGATGAATTAGGGTTTCTAAAGATTTTTTCAATTTCGCCGCATCTTCCAATTTTCCCTCCCTTTCCAACCGCAATAAGTGCTGTAGGGTAAGTTTCATTGGGGTAAGTGGATTCTTTATCTCATGAGCTACTTGTTTGGCCATCTCTCGCCAAGCAGACTCTTTTTCTGTAGCAGCAAGTACTTTCTTACTTGCTGCTAGTTTATAGAGCATCTGGTTGTATTCATTGACCAGTAGCCCAATCTCATCCTTTGAAGCCCAGTACATGGGCTCGTTATCCTCTAAATTTGTAGCCTTTAATTTTTGAGTAAGGATACGAAAAGGGAGGGTGAGGTTTTTTGTCACCAGAAATGAAATAATCAAAAATAGAATGAAAATGACTACAAAGGCATTGAATACATTCCCTAAAACATCTGAAATCAAAGCATTTAATTCATCTTCAGATTCAAAAAAGGGAACGGTTAAAATGACATCTCCAGGATTACTCGCTAAGGAAGGAATCAACATGTAAACCGATTGATAACGAAGCCTTCCAATCTGCTCATCTAAAAGCACCTCTACCCCTTTTTTCTCTACCAATTCAGCCATTGCTCCAGGATGCACCAAATTGGACAGCAGTTTTTTATCAAAAATAGCAGCCCTGCTGGAAGTAAGTAACAAGCCCTCTTGATTGTACAAGTGGATGTCTGTTCCTACCGTAGTGGCAAGCGTATTGATTTCCTCTGTCAGCGCATCCCGCTCAATGCTACCCACAGATTGGTTTCCAAAAAACCGGACTAGATTTCCTTTAATAAGAGAGGCTTTTTGCAGGTATTGCTCATTCAAATCTTCTTGATAGCTCTGCGTTAGTAATCCAACCGTGATTAAAGAAATAATCAAAATCGGAAAGAAAAACGCAAAATTAAGGTAGAGCTGAAGTTTTGTAGCATAGTTAAACTCAAAGCTTCGGTATCCCTTTATAAAAACAGAACCCAAAATGGATAAGAAGGTGAGCAAAACAAAGACTACAAAAAATAAAGATACTGTTCCAAAAAATTGTTTGAGTGTAATTGAAGGTGAGGATAATATCCATAACTCTTCTCCGTTTTTAATACCCAAATGATGGTACCCTAAAAGCTCAACCCCCTTCTCCATCAAACTTGGGTTTTGCAATTGTCTACTAATCTGATCCTGCAAATAATTAAATCTACCTGCACTACGAACTAATTCGCCATCCTTAAAAACTCCTAAATCAAAACGATCTTCTTGTATTTTTTCAGCATACTGAGCACCCAACAGCAAGCGTGGATACGCATTTCCTGGCTGTATCCGGAGTTGATTCAATTCTATAAACAGTGTTCCTAACGAAAGACTTCCTTTGACCATCGGAACAAATGCTACATAGGTACTGCCTTTACGTTGTTCTCCCCTCTGAATTTGGTACAGATTGGGTACCCTAGTTGCAAAATCACTTTTAATATAAGTCTCCTGCAATTCCTGAAACGACTTTCCCTCTACTGTACCGGCAAGTTGAACCCCTGAAGGAGAAAAAATACGGATGACCACTTCAAATTGGTCAAAGTAGTTGTCTAAATAAATTTTTCGAATTTTACTGACTACTGGATCCTTGGATAGCAAGGGGTCTGCCAGTCGATTTTGAATAAACAAGTCGTTTTTTAGTCTTGAAAAAATATCCGCTAA
Source organism: Algoriphagus sp. (assembly GCA_023255285.1). Taxonomy (GTDB): domain Bacteria; phylum Bacteroidota; class Bacteroidia; order Cytophagales; family Cyclobacteriaceae; genus Algoriphagus. The sequence continues at coordinate 16,243 of JALRIY010000016.1, read as the reverse complement.
AAATGAAGTTGTTTGACTATCTGCAACCACTAACTGCTGCCTAGTAAAGGTAACTTTAGCTTGGATCACGCGTTCTTTTTTTGCTTGATAACTACTTGCTGATACAATTGAAGCAGCTACCAAACTTGCGTAAAATAAGGTTAAGAAGGTTTCTAACCCCAATCGGTAAATATTTGAAAACAAGTCAAACCTGAGAATAGAAAGCAGGAACAAGAAATGAATCACTCCCGCAATACCCAACCAAAATTCCCAAATAAAAAACCCTACCAAGCAACAACTCGCTACCAAATAAAATATCCGGTAAACTAAATTCCCTCCAACTCCTGCTTTAGAAACTAATTGAACCACACTAAGGCTCAAAAACACATAAGCCGCAGCAAGCAAAAACAAAATAAAAAAACTAGTTCCTACCCAAAGGTCGAAATTAGGCACCGATGAAATATCCATACTCCAACTCGCATTCAAAACCAAATCACGAGTGATTCCCCATAAAACAAAGAAGAAGAAAGTAGAAGTAAGAAAAGTAGCCCCCACCACTACTTTCTCTGAGATTCTCTTTCGCCAAATTGAAAATTTATCCAAAACAGATTTGGTAGAAAACTGATAGACCAAAAGACCGACAATTAGCACCAAACAACTGCTGTGCAACAAGAGATCTCCTAAACTAGGAATCCAGTTTGAAGAGGCGTAATAACTTGATTCAAAAAGGGGGATATCAATAAAAGATTGAGGAAAATCGAATACAAGCATGACTACCCGCACCACAAACAGAATTAAGAACCCGTATCCTATTGCTTGCCAAACTTGGCCTTTCTCCATTTCTTTTTCAAAAAAATAAAGCTGAGAAAGGCATATAATAGAAATATGGAACTACTAAATACAAGTAAGGGAGTATTCCAAGTCTTACCCACTGAAACAAAACCTGGCTGAAATTCTATGCCAAATAGAGGCTGTCCAAAAATTGAATTTACTGAAAAGGAACCTTCCTCAGGATTTGGAAATATTATAAAAAGAGAATTGCCAAATACCGCTTGATTTGGCCCCATAACCACATACTCATTTTTTAGAGTACCGGGCCAAACTAGGCGAAAGGCTTGTACAAAATAACTTAAACGAGAGGCAGATTGGATTCTTTGCTGCTTGACCAAAAAAGTGCCGGATGGGGAGATCAGAAGCTGAACTTCCTTTTCAAAGTCTAGCGAAGAAAAGTCTACTACAAAATCATTGGAGGACCAAAAAAGTAAGTTCTTTTCCTGATCAATAATAAAAAAAGGATGCGCAAAGGTATTTGCATGAATTCGCTCAAAACTCAAAGAATCTACCTGAGTACTTTGGGCTGAAAATACTTCAAAATCGAGATTCCATGCTACTTCTACTTCCTGAATCTTTTTTTCTATAGCCCGAACATACTCTTCCTCCTGATTTTTTTGATAAACAAAAAAATTCAAAATAAGCGAAACTGGCAGAAGAAATCCTGCTCCTAGGAATAGCAGTCTACGAAATGAAAGCTTCATGAAGACTAAAAATAATTGTAATTATCCGGAACTATACTAATGACCAAACTAGCCAATTCTCCACGGCGGATAATTTTGTTCGGAAACCACAGTCAACGGCCCACAGCCCACCTAATTGAACTTCAAACCCAATTTACCTTGGTTAGTGAACTGAAAACGGATAATCACAAAAATAAAAAAGCAAAGTCTGGCATCAAATCTTGCCGAATAGTATTAGCGTGGTTGGAGTTTAGCTTTCCTCTTTTTAGATGCCCTGTACCAGAAGAAGGCGATGATACCAGCCATCAAATAGGGCATTACTACCAAATACAAGATCCCATTATTTAAACCTGCACCTATTGAAGCGTCTCCATTGCTAACATTATTCTCTACAGAAGCACGGCACATGGCACACTGCCCCATGGCACCTAAGTGGATAAAGAAAGTTATAATGAGTAGGAAAAGCGACTTAGATTTCATCTTTTTTCTTCAATTACCTTTAAAAATTAGGAGTATAATACGGTGAAATCATCAAATAGACGATTACACCAGTAACAGACACATACAACCAAATTGGATAAGCGTACTTTACTACTTTACGGTGTTTTTCACGCTGATTCGTGTAGCCGTAGTAGTAGGCAAATAGAATCGGAAAAAGTGCTATTGCTGCAAACAAAATATGGGTAATCAACAAGAAATAATAAACGGTTCGAATAGACCCCTCTCCTCCAAAAGGAGTGCTTTCAGCAGCACTGTGGTAGATGACATAAGAGACCAAAAATATCGCTCCAAGAATAAAAGCTACCGTCATAGTAGCCCCATGCAACCCGTATTTCTTTTGTTTTATAAATACCAAGGCAAAAACCAATGCAAGTGAAGCGGCAGAATTAATGACTGCATTGAGGTGTGGAAGAAAATACACCCAGCCACCCAAAGACGTGAGTTTGGCTGGCATAAACAACAGCACAGCAACTGCCAAGGGTATGGCTATAGAAATACCAACAATCCAATTTTTAACCTTTGCTTCTTGAGAACCTTGTTGTGGAGTGTTATTTGTTGCCATAAAGTAAAATTTTTGTTTCTAATAGTAACAGGTCCACCTCTTCACGGGTAGTTCCGCTGTAATAACCCCTGATACGACCTTGCTCATCGATTAAAATAAATTTATCACTGTGTACAAAATCATCAGGTACCCCATTCCCATCCAAAGCAGGAAGAACAAAGCCACAGCGAGCCAATTGAAAAGTCTCTTCCTTTGATCCGGAAAGGAATTGCCACTTGCCTGGAATTGCATGGTGTTCTTCTGCGTAAGCTTTTAAAACTTGAGGTGTGTCGTAGGTGGGATCAATGCTGATAGAAAAAATTTGAACACTGGGTTCATCTTGAAAGTGATCATTCACTCGCTCCATTTCCTTAGACATCACAGGACAAATACTGGGACAAGAAGTAAAAAAGAAATCCACAATAGTGATTTTTCCTTCCATTTGAGCCCTCCCGAAAGGCTGCCCATCCTGATTGGTAAACGTAAAATCAGGAATAGAATGCTGCAAACTATCGGAAATAGGGCATTCTTGAAATGGATTATCCACACCTGTTTGAAAGAAAATGGGTAAATCGTACTCATTTTTTCCAAACCCCTTCAAAAACAGAAAGATTAAGATAGGAATCAACAAGATACACACAAGGACCAAGCCCTGAAGAATTCGAATACTTCGCATATAGGTTATAACAAAAAAGAAGGTTGAAGTGATTCACTTCAACCTAACTTTTTTTAATTATTATTCAATTTACCAGCGCATCAAAAAGATATCTGATCCTTCCTTAACCAATGCTATGACTAGCCAAACTAGGAAAATAAGCGGGACAATGATGGAATAAAAGAGTGGCTTAGCTTCGTCACCTAAGTGCATAAACTCCATCATGATGTATTTGGCTTTCCAAATGGTCAACAAGATGAACAGCGTGTAAAGTAATATACCTCTATCCATGGTAAAGGCCATGATAAACTCCCCTATCGTTATTGCCAGGAGAATAAAAGCAGTTTTCCAGATTTTTTTGATTTTTTCTTCGTTTCGAGGTGTTACCTGAAGCGTGGATTTAGTGTCTTGAACTTCCATAATATGCGAATTGAAATACTTAGATCAAATAAAATAAGGTAAATACAAATACCCAAACCAAATCTACAAAGTGCCAATAGAGGCCAATTTTCTCTACCATTTCGTAATGACCACGCTTGTCGTAAATCCCTACTGCAGCTTGATAAAAACAAAGGAACAACAAGAAAACTCCAATGGTCACGTGGAATCCATGGAAGCCAGTAATAAAGAAAAATAATTGTGCAAAAGAAGCTGGACCGTATTCATTAACCATCAAATTAGCACCAAAAACGGTTTCGGATACAGTCTGTCCAAGTCCATTTACATAAGTAAGCAAGGAGCCACCATCTGTTCCATGGATAAAGTGTGACCACTCCCAAGCCTGGCAACTTAGGAAAGTAATCCCTCCAAGTAGTGTCCAAAGCATCCATTTTACTACATCATTTCGGTCGTTCCGATGTCCAGCTTCAACAGCCAATACCATGGTTACCGAACTAGCAATCAAGATAAAGGTCATAATTCCTACAAAAATCAGTGGAGCATGTACTCCATGTAAGAATGGAAGCGCCTCAAATACCAATTCTGGCACCGGCCAGTACTCATTGGAACCTGTAAAGGTTTCAGCAGCACCCGCATAAGCAGGATAGCTGACACGAATGGCCAAATAGCTGATTAGAAAAGCAGCAAAAGTAAAGATGTCAGAAAGTAGGAAAAACCACATCATGAGTTTTCCATAGCTAGCTTTTAGGGGTTCGTTTCCTCCTCCCCAAACGCCTCTTTTCGTGCTTGCTTCGATAACGGTAGAATGCGCAGACATAGATGAATAGTGTACTGGGTTAATTTTTAATGATTCAAAAGCAGAAATAAAAACAAATACAACCACAATCCTCCAAGGAAATGCCAATACGTTGCGGCCATATCCAAGGTATTCAATGCTTGTGAATGCACTTTATATCTAAAGGTCGAAATTAATACAATAATCAGAAATATCACACCGCTGATTAAGTGAACCGCATGTAATCCAGTGAAAACATACAAAAAAGATCCAGCAGGATTCCCTACAAAAAAAACTTCGCGGTCTACCAAAGCTACCCAACTGTACCATTGTCCAATTAAAAAGCCTATTCCGAGTAGGACCGTAAGCACCATACCCAACCTTAACCCAACAAAATTATCCTTCTTTGCAGAATAATAGGCCACTTGAAGTGCAATAGAGCTGAGAATTACAATTCCAGAGGTATACCAAAATATCTCAGGCAATTCATACTCCAGCCAATTGCCTTCTGCCTGACGTACAATGTACGCACTTGTCAAGGCTGCGAAAATCATCACCACGGTAACTAAAAACAACCAAAGCGCAAACTTTTTTGGATGCATACTAATTGGCTGCTCGACGATATCGATGTATTTCAATTCACTTTCCATGACTTAAGGCATTTTGTCTAATAAATACGCAATTTGAACCACAGGCAAATAAAGAAATGAACCAAACATGATTTTCAAAGCTGACTTTCGAGAACAATCCCGCATCAATGAAAATGTCTGTGCCAAGAACAATACCCCACATACAGTAGCAACAATTCCTGAATTCAAACCCACTAACCCAAAATAACTAGGTAACAGACCCAATGGCAATAGAAAAAGGGTGTAAATCATAATTTGAATAGCAGTATGCAAATCTTGCCCTCCACCACTTGGAAGTAATTTAAATCCAGCACGCTTGTAATCCTCATCACTTACCCATGCTATTGCCCAAAAATGAGGAAACTGCCAAATAAATTGAATCCCGAAAATAATTAACGCTTCGTATGTAATCGCGCCAGTGGCTGCAGTCCATCCCAACAAGGGAGGCATTGCACCAGGAATTGCGCCAACAAATACGGCAATAGGTCCTACACGTTTGAGCGGGGTATAAGCAAAAACGTAAAGCAGCATACTCAATACGCCCAAGGCAGTAGTCAACGGATTGGTAAAAAACCAAAGTAAGCCTATCCCCAAAAATGCAATCAACCCTGTAAACCAATATGCTTCCTGTAAAGAAATTAACTGTAAGGGCAAAGGGCGATTCTGAGTTCGCTTCATCAACTTATCCAGATCCCGCTCCATAATCTCGTTGGCCGCACCGGATGCACCCGAAATAAAAAAACCTCCCAGCACCAAACCAAAAAATCCTGACCATCCAAAATCTATTCCCCGATCACCAAGGATGTATCCAAAAACAGCTGAAAAGGTAACCAATGCAGACAAACGGAATTTAATTAAATCAGAATAAGCAGATAACCTACTTTTTAGTAAGCCTGCAAAACTGTCCGAATTCATCTCTAAAGTACTCATAGGTAACTTTCAGTTTTTATTTGTGCTGCTTCATTCAATCGAAGCATCAATATAAATTGTACTCCCAAAAGGACGGATCCTACTAATAAATGAACTGGTTGCAAAAAAGCAGGTATTCCAAAATATGCCATCCCCATTCCAGACGCAATTTCTAAAATCAGAAGCACAAAAAGTGCTTGATTCCAGATAGCAAAAGGACTATTCCGAGATGAATACTTCATCGCCCACCCAAAATAAAGCACATGTATAGTCACCAACAAAATTGAAAATGAACGATGAATCAAAAAAACAAGACCCGAATTTTCAACCCATTCCTCTCGAAGGAGGTTGCCCATCGCAAAAGATACTTGATCAATAGCTTCTCGAACCTGAGTACCCAAGATTACTTGAATGAGCATCAACAGCATTGCACTAATTAAGACCCATACTATTTTCTTGGGCATAGGATGAACTGTATTTTGCATCAATACTAGCCGAGCTGCCCTGCGGTTACTGTAGAGAAGCACAGCAACCAGAGCCAATGCAAGTAGCATGTGTAAAGTAATCATCCAGGCCAATAAGTTGGTTGACACAACGATTGAACCAATCCAACCTGTAAACCCAACTAGAAAAAAAGCAATCAAAGCAGTTATTGAAATCCACTTGTCTTGAGACCACAAGGAGAAGGATTTAATCAATGTTGCAAATATTAAAAGTCCAATGACCACACCTATCAGGCGATTGATGTACTCAATCCACGTTTTTGTTGCATTAAACTCCTCTTCGATCAATATCGATTTATCACTTGCTAGTTGATCAGCCGTTTGGGTAAATCCAAGACTCGAAAGAGTGGCTATAAATCGATCGTTTTTTGCTAGACGTTTTTCTAAATAAATCTGTTGGTAATTTTCCGGAAGTTGGTCTACCCGAGTAGGAGGTACAATCGATCCAAAGCATTTTGGCCAATCAGGACAGCCCATGCCTGAACCGGTACTTCGTACAATTCCACCTACAAGAATTAGAAAATAAACAGCTACCACAGTAACTCCTGAAAGGCGTAGGTAGCTGTTTATCTTACTTTTAGTGTTTAGACTCATTTGCTACCAAATCCGCTTCCTCTCTCATAATCTCTAACTCTACCTTGACTAACTCTTGTTCGTGTGGCAAGTTGGATTCTGGAGTCTGAGACAGAGGAATATGCTGAGGAATAAAATCTTCAGCAGCACCTGGCTTAGAATAATCATAAGGCCATCTGTATACCGTAGGGATCTCACCAGGCCAGTTACCATGCCCTGGATGGATTGGAGTCGTCCATTCCAACGTAGTCGAATTCCAAGGATTAAGCGTTGCCTTTCTTCCTCTATACATACTGTAGAAGAAGTTGAATAAGAAAATCGCTTGAGCCGCAAACGTGATAATAGCTGCTATGGATACAAACATATTCAAATCCGTATAGGAATTGGTAAACTCAAAATTAGTCCAAGAGTAATAACGTCTTGGGAAACCAGCAATGCCAATGTAATGCATTGGAAAGAAAATCATATAGACCCCTACGAAAGTCAACCAAAAGTGAATATAACCCAATTTGGCATCCATCATACGGCCAAACATCTTAGGAAACCAATGGTATACCCCCGCCATCAAACCAAAGAAAGAGGCAGATCCCATTACTAAGTGAAAGTGAGCAACTACGAAATAAGTGTCGTGCAATTGAATATCAATGGCTGAATTACCCAAGAAAATACCAGTCAATCCTCCAGAAATAAAGAAAGATACCAAACCAATGGAAAACAACATTCCAGGAGTGAATATCAAATTTCCTCTCCAAAGAGTAGTTAAATAGTTAAATACCTTTACTGCCGATGGTACTGCAATAATAAGAGTCAAGAACATGAAGATCGATCCAAGGAATGGATTCATCCCTGATACGAACATATGGTGAGCCCATACAATGAAGGAAAGAATAGTAATTCCTAACATGGAAATGATCATTGCCTTGTATCCGAAGATTGGTTTGCGTGCATTGGTAGCAATTACCTCGGAGGTGATTCCCAATGCTGGCAGTAATACGATGTACACTTCAGGGTGTCCTAAAAACCAGAATAAGTGCTGATACAAGACTGGGCTACCGCCCGTATTTGGCAAAGCTTCGCCCGCCACATAAATATCAGAGAGGTAAAATGAAGTACCAAAACTACGGTCGAACACCAATAAAAGTGCTGCAGCAAAAAGAACTGGAAAGGATAAAAGTCCAATAACAGCAGTTAGAAAGAAGGCCCAGATCGTCAATGGAAGTCTAGAGAAAGACATTCCTTTGGTTCGCAGGTTGATTACTGTGGTGATGTAATTAATTCCTCCTAATAAAGAAGATGCGATAAAAAACACCATTGCAATCAACCAAAGTGTCATTCCCATTCCAGAACCAGGAATTGCTTGTTCCAAGGCAGACAATGGTGGATAAACCACCCAGCCACCCCCTGCAGGACCTGTTTTTAGAAAAAGAGAAATAAACATAATGACACCAGATACAAAGAAGAACCAGTAGGAGAGCATGTTCATAAATCCAGAAGCCATGTCTCGAGCTCCAATCTGAAGTGGAATCAAGAAATTAGAGAAAGTACCACTCAAACCGGCAGTCAATACAAAGAATACCATGATGGTTCCGTGCATCGTTACCAGTGCTAGGTAGAATGTAGGATCTAACTTTCCAGCTTCATCAATCCAGCCCCCTAAAATAGGACGAAGGAATTCCAAATTCATGTCTGGAAATCCAAGTTGAAGACGGAATAATGTAGAAAGAAATCCACCAATAAGTGCCCAAAACATACCAGTTACCAAAAACTGCTTGGCGATCATTTTATGATCTGTGGTAAAAAGATATTTGGTGATAAAATTATCATGATGCTCATGCTCATGATGATCTTGGTGCTCGTGAACTACTGTGTTTTGAGATGCAACTGTCGCTGTAGCCATAACTTCCTTTATTTTTTAATTCTCCCCGTTAATTAATCCCTGCTAATTCTTTTGTTTCACTCTTTAACCCTTCTGCCAAAGAAGGGTTTTGTTGAATAAAAGTTTTTTGTTCTGATAACCACTTTTGGTAAGCAGCTGGTTCGACTACCTCAATTACTTTTTTCATGGAGAAATGACCTCTCCCACAAATTTCAGTACAGGCAATTTCGTACTCGAACTCAGGATTTTTTAATTCTGCTCTCATCTCTTCCGTCGTTTTGGTTGGTACAAACCAAAAACGAGTAGGCATACCTGGTACTGCATCCATTTTCAGACGCATATGCGGCGCAAATACCGAGTGTAGTACATCTCTTGCCCGAATCTTAAATAGTACAGGCTCACCTTTTGGAATCACTACTTTCGGAGATGGAAAATCATCTATAGAATTTTTATCCGTGAAATCAATTCCGTGAGAATTAGACGCATTGATCAATCGGTAGTCGTAGTCTCCTAGAACATTATCCTTACCTGGGTAGCGTACATCCCAAGCAAATTGATACCCCATAATTTCAACCACATGGGCTTTTTCAGGAGCTGGGGCTGTAATATCAGACCAAGCCATCCATCCAGAAATTACCAAACCAGCCATAACCACTCCTGGAACAGCTGTCCAAAGAATCTCAAGCTTGTGATTTTCTGGATAAAAAGAAGCTTTTCTTCCCTCTTTGTATTGGTACTTGTAAGGAAATACGAAAAGTAAAATATGAGTAATCAAGAAAACTATCCCAGTTACTACCATGGTAATCCAAAACAATTCATCTGTAATCACTCCATGTTCCGACGCAATGGGTAATTGGTAATTGTCAAACTCCTTGACAGAATACCAAAACATCAATGCTCCTGAACCAACCAAAAAAACAAGGAACAAGAATGCATTTACCTTATTACTACCTGTTGCGATTTTTTTATCTGACCCTTTTACTACAGAAACCAAGGTTTGAATTCTGTAAACCATCCAAACCACGGACAGTAACAAAAGGGCTCCAACTGCAATTAGAAATCCGTACATAGCTTTTTTTTCGGATAATGATTAAATGTGGTGATTGTAACTTTCCTCTAGCATCGGGTGATTCTTTGCTATTAGATTTTTCTTTGCCAACGCTCCTAATACTACATAAGCCACCAAAGACCCGTATACCAAGAACATCCCTACTTCCAACAAACCAAGGCCTCCATTGTGGCCTAAGGTACCCGGCTGCACCATCAAGGTAAAATCAATCCAATGTCCTACCAACAAAATCGTACATACCAACTTCAAGAACACTCCATGTCTTTTTGAATCTCTAGTCATCAAAACGAAAAATGGTAAAAAGAAGTTCAACCCTAAATTGACAAATATAAAGGGGCTATAAACATCGCTCGAAAGGCGCTCAATGAAGTAAACAGTCTCTTCTGGGATATTCGCATAGTAAATCAATAAGAACTGAGAGAACCACAAATAGGTCCAGAAAATAGAGAACCCAAACACAAATTTGCCTAAGTCATGCACGTGGTTTTCATTAACCATTTCTAGATACCCTTTGCCCTTCAAGAAAAGAACAATCAAGGTAATCGCAGAAAGTCCAGATACAAACCAAGAGGCAAAAACATACCAACCAAACAAAGTTGAGAACCAGTGGGTATCAATGGACATCACCCAGTCCCAAGCAGAAACTGAAGAGGACACCGCGAAGAAAACCAAGAAGTATGCGGACCAACTTCTCATTTTATACCAATGAGATGAACCACCCAACTGATCTTCTTGAGCTGATATTTGTTTGAACTTATTAAAAAAGAATACCCAAAAACCAAAGAAGAGTACCATACGGGCAATATAGAATAGTGGGAAAGTTCCCTTCTCCATAGGCCAGTAAAAAAAGGCCCCTTTTCCATCAATGATCTTATCGTAATGCGGATCATTCTGATCAAATAGGTAGGCATGCGTCCAGTGAAAGAGATCATGATTTGCCACAAAAAAGGTGGCTATCATTAACACTCCGGCGATTGGTAGCCAGTTGCCTAATGAAAGCATGACACGCAAAATTGGAGCAGACCAGCCAGCTTGCGCTGCAAATTGGATAGCAAAGAAAAATACCCCAATGATGGCTATTCCGGTAAAAAACACATTGTTAACCCACAAGCTAGCATACAAACGCTCGTACCAATGGAAAGCATGCTCTCCAGCGGCAGCACCTTCCTCGTGGTGGCCACCTGTCATGGCCAATACAATCCCAATTCCTAAAATTATTGCACCAATGACTAATACAGTCAAGATGGATTTTTTAATGGACGCAGTGAAATCAAATCGCTGATCCAAATTATAGTGATGTTCGCCGTGATGAGCCATGATTACTTTGCTGGATTTTCTGTTGCTACCGCGGTAGATTCTGCTACTGGTGCTGCTTCTGCAGCTGCAGCTTGACCTTGGATAACTTGTTTAACATAGTGAACAATTTTCCATCTGCTTTCAGCAGGAATTTGAGATCCATGTGCCCCCATTCTACCTTTCCCTTTGGTGATGACATGGAATATATGGCCTTCAGGGAGATTGACATATGCGCCACCCTTCAAATTGGCGACTCCACCAATAACCTCGCCAGCTTTACCATCCCCTTCACCGCCTTTCCCATGACAGGCATTGCAGTACTGTAGGTATAGTTTTTCACCATCTTTTAATATTTCCTCCGAACTGGTAACTGGATTGGGAATTAAGGCAGCTTTTTCCAATTCAAACTGAAGTAAACGATGTGGCAAATACCCCTGCTTATTTCTCGGAACTGTATTTGATACCGGCTCTCTCATGTTCATGCCATGAGGATTGTATACATTTGAATTGAAAAACTCACCTTTCCCATCTTCTCTAGTAGAAAGCCAGGAACCTTGTGCCTCGTCTTTAATTTGAGTCAATGGTTCGTAAGCAACAGAGTGATACATCTGTGGAGCATATTCAAGCCCCTGATTTTCACCTCCCGCTTTGCAACCAACCATCAACGAGAAGGCGAGTGCAGAACATGCAAATAAGGATGCGTTAGCAATTTTCATATCTCCAGTTATTCTAGTCAAAACTTTTCTTATTCACTTCAGTAGCACCGGAATCCGTCAAAATCTCTTTGATTTTTTCCAATTCCAAGCTGCTGTTATTTGCCAAATCAATGGCTAAGATGTGCTTGTCATCTGTACTTCTCAAATCAAAAATCCGAGGTTGTGCCCATGGCTTTAAGTTGGAAGTGATTAAAAAGACGCCAACCATTCCAAACGCCGCTAACAAAACTGTCATTTCAAAAGAAACAGGAATAAAGTCAGGAAAAGCAGCATAATCCTTACCACCAATAATCATCGGCCAGTCAAACTTCATCATGTAAAACTGCATGGTCAAAGCCAAGCTAGTGCCTAACATACCAAATAAGAAGGCGGCAATGGGAAGCTTACTCCGCTTGTATCCCAATACATGCTCTAATCCGTGAACTGGATAAGGAGAATAAACTTCATGAATCTTTACCCCACTCCCTCTAACTTTCTCAACAGCATGGAGCAATACGTCCTCATCGTCGTAGACTCCTAAAATAAAATGAGTATCTCTTTCCATGATTATTTGTGTGCTTTTTCAGAGGATGACTTCAATACAGACTTCACCTCGGCCATGTTGATCACAGGGAAAAACTTGGCAAACAAGAAGAATAGCGTAAAGAACAAACCAAAAGTGAATAAGTAAACCCCTACATCCGCCCAGGTTGGGTAAAACATCGCCCAAGATGAAGGAAGGTAATCTCGGTGCAAGGAGGTTACGATAATTACAAATCGTTCAAACCACATACCAATATTTACCACCAAAGACAAAATGAAAGTTGCCACAATGGATGTTCTAATTTTTTTGAACCAGAATAGCTGTGGAGAAATTACATTACACGTCATCATGGACCAATATGCCCACCAGTAAGGACCTGTTGCTCTATTGATAAAAGCATATTGTTCAGCTTCAACTCCAGAATACCAAGCGATGAAAAATTCTGTGATATATGCGATACCTACAATGGACCCCGTAATAATGATGACAATATTCATCAATTCAATATGTCCCAAAGTGATGTAATCTTCCAGCTTAAACACTTTTCTGGTGATGATCATCAAAGTCAAAACCATCGCAAAACCAGAAAAAATCGCTCCCGCAACGAAATAAGGTGGGAAAATTGTGGTATGCCATCCTGGAATGACAGAAGTAGCAAAATCAAAGGATACAATGGTGTGTACTGAAAGTACAAGAGGCGTTGCTAGACCTGCAAGAATAAGTGATACCGACTCGTATCGCATCCAAGTCTTCGCAGCTCCATCCCATCCAAAGGAAAGCGCACCATAAATAATTTTTCGAAGTCCTGTAGCCCGATCTCGAATGGTTGCAAAATCAGGTATCAAACCAATATACCAGAAAACCAACGATACTGAGAAGTAGGTTGAAATGGCAAATACGTCCCACAACAAGGGAGAGTTAAAGTTTACCCATAGCGAACCGTAGGTATTCGGTAAAGGAAGCGCCCAGTAGGCACCCAACCAAGGTCTACCCATGTGAATAACCGGAAACATGGCTGCACAAATTACTGCGAAAATCGTCATCGCTTCTGCAGCACGGTTGATGGATGTTCTCCACTTTTGTCTAAATAATAGCAATACAGCGGAAATAAGGGTTCCCGCGTGACCAATACCAACCCACCATACAAAGTTGGTGATGTCCCAAGCCCAACCTACGGTCTTGTTAAGGCCCCACATGCCAATCCCTTCCCAGAGAGTAGCCAAAAGAGCTGTTGATCCTAAAGCCAATACACCGACAGCTGTAAGGAATGCCATAAACCACAATTTGGTTGGCTTACCTTCTACCTGACGCGATACATCGTGTGTCACATCGTGGTAGGTTTTACCTCCGGTAACTAAGGGCTGGCGTACGGATGAAGTAACCTGCATAGTTTGTTTTAATTATGATTACGCTTCGTTTTTCTCTTTATTTCTGATCTTGGTAAAGTACCAAACATTTGGACTTACATTGATCTCTTCCAATACATGGTAAGCTCTCTCCTCTCCCACTTCTTTGATGGCATTATCCGATTCCTCAATCTTCAAAAGTTTGGATACCTTGCTAGACGGATCGTTCATATCACCAAATACTAGTGCATCTGTAGGACAAGCCACCGCGCAGGCTACATTGATTTCTCCATCTACTAAGGCACGCTTCTCTCGCTTAGCTGTAAGTTTACCAGCCTGAATACGCTGTACACACATAGAACATTTTTCCATGACTCCACGCACACGAACAGTTACATCAGGATTTAATACCATTTTACCTAAATCATCATTCTGAGCGACGTTTACGCCTGCGAAGTCCTTATTATCGTGGTATTTAAACCAGTTAAATCGACGAACCTTATACGGGCAGTTGTTGGCACAATATCTTGTACCGATACATCTGTTGTAAGTCATCTGATTCAGTCCTTCTGAAGAGTGCGTAGTAGCAGCTACTGGACATACCGTCTCACATGGTGCATTGTTACACTGCTGACACATCATAGGTTGGAAGGTCACCTCAGGATTTTCGGCAGCTACTTCCATTCCTGTCAAATCATCTGCAGGTGCATCCGAAGAATAATAGCGATCGATACGAATCCAAGCCATTTCTCTTCTATTTAACACTTCCTGCTTTCCGACTACTGCCACGTTATTTTCTACCTGGCAAGCTATCGTACACGCTCCGCAACCAATGCAAGAGTTCATGTCAATGGCAAGTCCCCAGTGGTGCTGGCTGTATTTATGTCCACTCCAAAGTGAAATTTTGGAAGGTTTTACAAACTCTCCATCCTTATAAATTTCAGGCTTGTATCTTCCAGCAGAGGCATCTTTTTGGTATTCGGCCAAAGTCGCTTCTTGGATGACATTCTCTCGCCCCATGAAGGTTTGGTGTGTTTGCGTACGTGCAATTTTATAGGTCTCTTCCGTAACCACGACTTCCACTTTGGATGTCAAGTCAAAATTCACAAAACCTTTGGCTGTATCTAACAAGTCATAGGCATTGACACCTACACCGTCGGCTACACGCCCTGCTTTTGTACGACCATAGCCGAGCGCAAGACCAAAGGTACCATTTGCTTGACCCGGTTGAATAAGAATCGGAACGAGTATAGACTTACCATTTACGGTCAATTTAGCCTTCTTGGTGTTTTCTTCTACCATAGAAACGCCATTTTCCGTAGCCCATTTTTGAGAAACAGTTAAGTAATTGTCCCAAGTAGCCTTAGTAATTGGATCAGCCATCTCTTGCAACCAAGGGTTATTCGCAAAAGTACCTGATCCGATACCTATTTTGCTATAAACCACCAATTCATCTCCTGCATTCGCTGAAGAATACGCTTTAGCTACTTCTGTAGCAGCTGCTGTTACTTGACCAACAGGTGCTAGGACAGCAGGAACAGTGGACTCACTGACCACCCCATTGAAAAGTGATCTATCCCAGAACTCTTGGAAGGTAACACCTGCACCCAAGGAAGGATACAAAGTAGTGGTCCAATTTGCTTGAATGTAATCGTAGTAGGAAACTGTAGATCCAGCCCAAGTCAAAAATGAGTCTTGTGCTTGACGAGTCTTGAAAAGAGGAGAAATTGTTGGCTGTGCCAAAGAATACTGCCCTTTCTTAGGATGGAAATCATTCCAAGATTCCAAGAAATGGTGATCAGGAGCTACAACTTGTACCAAAGATGCTGTTTCATCTAGGGTTCCATTTGTTGCAATACTCAATTTTGCTTTTGCAATTCCAGCAGCAACTTCAGCACCACGAGGGTGGTCGTACACCGGATTACAATTGTAGAAGATTACCGCGCCCACAGAACCACCATTTAAATCGGTGATGAACTGATTCATGCGTGCATCATTTCCTTTTCTAAAGTAAACGGGGGTTGAAAAATCTACAGTAATTCCATTGTTGCCTAACAATTCGTTGATGGCATGAATGATCACCTGAACGTTTGGATCGTTGGAACCAGAAACTACCAAGGAGGCTCCTTTAGATGCCCATAATTCATTGGCGGCTTTATCCAAGTGTGCCACTTCTACTTTTGAACCTCCTACTGAAGCCAAACCTGCTTTGGCTGCGATTGCATTATACAAAGCCAAAACTGCTAGCCCAGACTGGGATGCTTTGATCGGCGTACGGTAATCTGCATTGGCACCAGTTAATGAAAGATTGGATTCAAACTGGAAGTGTCGAGACATTTCTGTCTTGTCCTTTGCGATTTTTCGAGTTTTAGCATAAGCTCCGGCAAATTCAATCGGGGATATCCATGTTCCTAGGAAGTCAGCTCCAAATGAAACAAT
>JALRIY010000169.1 GCA_023255285.1 Algoriphagus sp. | reverse complement strand
GATGACAACCCTATTCAAGAGATTGTTGCCACTGCCTTAGCACAGAAAGCCGATGTGATTCTTATTGGTGCCAAAGGGAACACTGCATCCACTGCCCTCCATATTGGTAGTTTGGCAGAACGACTAATCCAGTATAATAATCGCGTACCCCTACTCGTAAGCAGGCCAAAAGGGAAAAATGCCGGTGTATTGGATTACCTTCTAGAAATTTAATTAAGTGATCTGATTACCCGAAATCTTATCAGTAGCTAAAAAATATTTGAATTACTTCGGATAATCATCGACAGTCCTCGATCTGTAGGCAGTCGACAATACACACACCATAGCTCATTAAAATGAACTTCAAACCTTATTTTTCTTTGCTCACTGGTGACAAAGCAGATAATCAGATTAAGTAAATAGCGCTTTGAAAAAATCTAAGTTAAGAATATTCCTGGCCGATAATGTACGTTCATCTAGTTGAAATTGGAAGTAAGGGAATAAATACACTCCTTACTCTTTAAACCATGTTGAGTTTCCAAGGTCTAATTCCCAATGAATCAGGTAAACGAAAAAGAACTTCTAGCACAAATACGCGCTCCATTTACCCGAGAAATAGGATTTAGACGGTTCATTGAAATTTACCAAAAACCTATCTATCAAATTATTAGAAGGATGGTCCTGATTCATGAGGATGCCGATGACCTGACTCAAATCACCTTTATTAAAGCCTATAAGGCCTTGGATCGTTTTGAGGGAAATTCTTCCCTCTTTACCTGGCTCTACCGAATTGCTACCAACGAATCTTTAACTTTTCTTGAAAAAAAGAAAAAACGCTACTTCTTTTCGGTAGACGATCACCAAGAAAAATTAGAATCTTATGTCGACTCAAGTGCAACGTTGAGCGGGGATGAGATCCAGGCCAAACTTCAAAAGTCTTTGCTAAAACTTCCGGATAAACAACGTCTTGTATTTCTTCTGAAGTATGAGGAGGATTTGAGTTATGAAGAGATCTCAAAAATAACAGGCACAAGTATCGGGGCATTAAAGGCCAGTTACCACCATGCCGTAAAAAAAATTGAACAATCCTTACTCCAAGAATAAACCCTTACTCTTTTATAAAGTCTAACCCAAGTATGCATCAGCTACCTAAACAAAAACCTTTCACTACACCAGACAATTACTTCGAGGAGCTTCCTGACCGAATACTTTCTCAGGTAAAAGTTAAAGATTCATTTCCAAACTGGTATTGGGCATCAGCAGCCGTGGTACTGCTAAGTCTTGGCTGGTGGCAGTTTGGGGGAACTAGTTCGACTACGCTTCCTTTAACTGCTGAAGAGGAAGTGTTGCTTTATATTGAAAGCGGTCACTGGAGCGCACAAGATGTCTTGAGTTTGGCTGAGGATCCCAACCAACTATTAGATCAAATTATTGAAGAAGAATACGCTAAAACAGCTCCCTTATGGACAGAAGAAGAAACCTGGTTTTAATTCCTATGAAAGCACTAAAAATCTATTTACTCCTACTCTTTATGGCTGGATCAAGTCTTACTTTCGCACAGCGAAAGGGACAGCCTGTAGATCCAGAACGCTTGCAAGCAGCTCGGATCGCCTTCATCACTACACGAATCAATTTAAAGACAGAGCAAGCCGAGAAATTTTGGCCCCTATTCAATTCCTTCACCGAATCCAGAGAAGCCTCCATGCGGACCATGGGAGACCTTAGTAGAGGTGTAGAAAACATGAGCGAAGAGGAAGCCAAGTCTCGAATCCAACAAAAACTGCAAATCCAGCAGAAATTGGTTCAAGATGAAAAAATATTTGTGGCAGATGCGGCCAAGGTGCTGACCTACAAACAACTGCTGTTGCTTCAAAATATTGCCAGGGACTTTAATCGGCACCTGTATGATCGCGGACGACCAAAAGGAAATTAAACCAACATTTAACTACTACTAAGCTCCTTCTTGATTGAAGGAGCTTTTATTTCTTCAATAAATCTCGAATCTCTTCCAACAATTTTTCGGTTGGTGTGGCTACTGCTTTTTCTTCAGAGACTTCTTCTTTCTTTTTGAGAGTTTGAATTCCTTTAATTGCCACAAAAATAGCAAAGGCGATGAAGGTAAAGTCAACGACATTTTGGATAAACATGCCATAATTCAAGGTAACGGATTCAACTAGTGCACCTTTAGAATCTACATACCCCTCCTTTAGGACCAAACTAAGGTGCTTGACATCTACTCCCCCAACCAGCAAACCCAATGGAGGCATCACTATATCATTGATAAATGAGGAAACTATTTTTCCAAAAGCCCCGCCAATAATAACCCCCACTGCTAAATCCAAAACATTCCCTCGAATGGCAAATTCTTTAAACTGCTGAAAAAAAGACATATAAAGTGATTTTAAATTAGAAATTATGCTTACCCGCAATCTTACCAGTAACCTAAGATTTCTTTGAATTTCTGCGAATAAATCATCGACAGACGACTGCCCACAGCTCACCTAAATAAACCTTAAACCTCATTTTCTCTCGTTACTGGGGCAAAGCAGATAAGCAAATTGAAATAATCGAAGGAAGCCTGCGGGCTAACCTAAACAAACTCAAAGTACAGACTTTCCATGATTTCTGCAGCTTAAAACAATCCCATACCCTAAATAAATCGGAATTACTAAACGAAATCAAACTTAAAAAACAGGTGTTACACTTTAGCAACCTCACAAAAAATCCTAAAATTTCAGTAACCTTGCACTCAAAAAAAAAGCATATGCTAAGTCCTTCAGCTCCAAAAAAATCAAAGTTATTAGAAATTCATGGCCACCAAAGGCAGGATTCCTATTATTGGATGAATGATCGAGAAAACCCAGAAGTCATCGAATACCTTAATGCGGAAAACACCTACTTGAAGGAGGTTATGAAATCTACTGAAGGATTGCAAAAGGAACTTTTTAAGGAGATGAAAGCTCGGATCAAAGATCAAGACGAAAGTGTTCCCTACTTCAAATCTGGCTATTTCTGGTACACCCGATACGAAAAAGGAAGCGAATACCCGATTTATTGTCGCAAACAAGGGAATCTCGAAGCAAAGGAGGAAATTATTCTGGACGTGAATATTCTAGCAGAAGGAAAAAGCTATTACCAAGTTGTTCAGGCTACCTGCAGCTCGAATCAGCAACTACTTGCTTTCGCTGCTGATGAGGTGGGTAGACGGATTTATACCATCCACTTCAAAAACCTAGCAACCCAAGAAATTTTAAAGGATCAGCTTCCTGAGGTGACGGGTAATTTTGTTTGGGCTGCAGATCAAAAAAGTATTTTTTATGTAAAGCAGGATCCAGATACACTCCGCTCCTTTCAGGTTTTCAAACACATTTTAGGGTCTCCCATTATCGAAGACCTTCTGATCTATGAAGAATTAGATGAGGAATTTTCTTGTGTAGTCCACAAAACCAAATCTGAAAAATTCATCCTTATCCACTCTGAAAGTACGATCAGTTCCGAGGTCCAGTTTATCCCAGCAGATCAACCGAATGCAAGCTTTCAAATTCTACAACCTCGCATTCCCCATTTGGAATATGCAGCAGACCACTATGGAGACTATTTCTATATCCGTACCAACGACCAAGCCCAAAATTTCAAATTGGTCAAGGCTCCTTTAGCAAATCCTAGTAAAAAAAATTGGGTCGACGTAGTCCCACATCGCCCAGAAGTCCTATTGGAAGACTTTGATTTGTTCTCCAAATTCCTCGTCACACAAGAACGAAGTAATGGATTGACTCAAATCAACATCCAGCCCTGGGAAGTAGAGGGTGAAAGTCATTTCCTAGCCTTTGACGATGAAACCTACACAGCTTATGTAGGCACCAATCCCGAATTTGAAACCGAGGTATTGCGATTTGGGTACAATTCCCTTATTTCACCGAGTTCGGTCTACGACTACCACATGGTCACTCGTCAGCGAACCTTATTAAAACAACAAGAAGTAGTGGGTGGTCACGACCCCAAATCCTACCATTCCGAGCGAATTTGGGCTAAAGCAGCAGATGGCGTGCTTGTCCCCATCTCTTTGGTCTACCAGAAATCTACTTTTTCCAAAACCGGAAAAAATCCAGTACTCCTCTATGCTTACGGATCCTACGGGTACAGCATGGATGCCTACTTTTCCTCCAATCGATTGAGTTTACTGCAGCGAGGATTTGTGTTTGCCATTGCGCACATCCGCGGAGGCGAAGACTTAGGCAGAGCTTGGTATGAGGACGGCAAACTACTGAAAAAGAAAAACACATTCACTGACTTTATCGCCTGTGCAGAACACTTAGTTCAGCAGAAATACACCTCTTCCAAGCACCTGTATGCCATGGGAGGCAGCGCGGGTGGATTACTGATAGGTGCAGTAATCAATATGCGTCCAGACCTTTTCCACGGGGCCATCGCCAATGTACCCTTTGTGGATGTAGTCACCACCATGCTGGATGAAAGCATTCCCCTGACCACAGGAGAGTTTCAAGAATGGGGCAATCCCAAGGAAAAGGAATTCTACGACTACATGCTCTCCTATTCCCCTTACGACAATGTCATTGCCCAGTCTTATCCAAATCTATTGGTGACCTCTGGACTACATGACTCCCAGGTGCAATATTGGGAACCGACCAAATGGGTAGCCAAGCTACGCGAGTTAAAAACAGATCAAAACCTACTTCTTTTATTCACTAATATGGAGGCAGGGCATGGTGGCGCGTCTGGTCGATTTAATCCATTAAAGGAAATCGCTTTGGAATATTCCTTTTTATTGATGCTGGAAGGAAAGGCCAATTCCTAACCTAAATTCATGAAAATAATCATTTGATATTCATGGTTTAGTAACCCAAGAAAAACTGAAATTTTCCTAACTTTGAGGACAAACCTATTGCATTTCAATTCATGAAAATAGCCTTGATTGCCCATGATGGTAAAAAAGCCGACATGGTCCACTTTCTAAAAGGAAATCGCTTTGGAATATTCCTTTTTATTGATGCTGGAAGGAAAGGCCAATTCCTAACCTAAATTCATGAAAA
>JALRIY010000168.1 GCA_023255285.1 Algoriphagus sp. | reverse complement strand
GCCTGTGCAGGTCCTGATTTTGTAGAAGTCAAACTTTTGCAACTTACCCAGGACCGAATAATCAACATTCAATTGACTGGGGTAGCGGTGTTAAATTTGCTTCGAATTTGTATTTCGAAGCACAACAAATAAAATTTTACTAAAAGGACTTGGGTAGCAGTTCAATAAAATTTAATTTTAAAACTTGAAAATAAACCCAATTAAATTACTTAAAGTATCATGGCAAGTGTAGAAATGCTCATGCCCAAGATGGGCGAAAGTATCATTGAAGGCACCATCCTTACTTGGCTCAAGAAGGAAGGAGATTCTATTGAGGCAGATGAATCGGTACTAGAAGTAGCTACCGACAAGGTGGATACTGAGGTTCCGGCTACGCATGGGGGCATTTTAACGAAGATTTTAGCCAAGGAAGGTGAGGTAGTAGCTGTAGGTTCTGCGATAGCAATCATTGAAACCAATGTTCCTGTTACTAAAGAAGTGCCAGCAAGCCCAGTTACCCCCAAGGAGGAGGTTATACAGGCTGCTCCAGCACTAACGGCCAGCCTAGTTAAAGCAGTCGAACCTGAAGCAGTTTCCCAATCCGATGGACGATTCTATTCTCCGTTGGTCAAAAGCATTGCCAAAGAGGAAGGAATTTCTGCGGACGAACTTTCACGCATATCGGGCTCAGGAGCAGAGGGTCGGGTTACCAAACAAGACGTGATGGACTACCTAGCCACTCGAAGCAACGGAAGTTTCAAAAATAACGGAGCAACAAAATCTCCTCCTTCCATCTCTCAGCCCAAGTCGATTCCAAGTATTACTGGTGGCGACGAATTGATAGAAATGGACCGCATGCGAAAAATGATCGCTAGCCGAATGGTGGAGTCCAAGCGAATTTCAGCCCATGTCACTTCCTTTGTAGAGGCTGACATGACCAATATTGTGCTTTGGAGAGAAAAAAATAAAGAAGCATACCGAGCAAAATATGGGGAAGGCATCACCTTTACTCCCTTCTTTATCGATGCTGTAGCCAAAGCCATTCGTGATTTTCCAATGATCAACATTTCCGTAGAGGGAGATCATATTTTAAAGAAAAAGGACATCAACATTGGGATGGCGGTGGCATTGCCTTCGGGTAACCTGATTGTACCGGTGATTAAAAATGCCGATCAACTCAATATCGTAGGGATCTCCAAAAAAGTAAATAATCTTGCCAACCGCGCCCGCAACAACAAGTTGTCCGCCGACGATGTAACCGGGGGCACCTATACCGTGTCCAATGTAGGATCTTTTGGAAACATCATGGGTACGCCCATCATTCCGCAACCTCAGGTTGCCATCCTGGCGATTGGAGCCATTGTCAAAAAACCAGCTGTAGTAGAAACGCCTACCGGAGATGTGATTGCAATCCGACACAAAATGTTCCTCTCCCATACCTACGACCATCGCGTGGTGGATGGCTCTCTTGGAGGTATGTTTGTCCGTAAAGTAGCGGATTACTTGGAAGAATTTGATTTGGAGACTGCCTTGTAAATTGGTCAGCGGCTAACAGTCCACGGTCGACGGCAGACTTAATTGAACTACATGGCTTTCTTGTTGGATCGAACTGAAGCAGCCATTTTATGTAAAAAAATAAAAATCCCCCAAGAAGTGATTCCAATTCTTGGGGGATTTTTCGTTTTTGATTAGCCACTTTTACAACAACAACTAAAAAATTAAGGGTTGAAGTTCAATTAAATGGGCTGTCGACCGTGGACTGTTAGCTGTTATCAATCTGACCTTGCCTGAACATTCAACTTCCGATAATACTGCTCCAATTTGCTTGCAAGTACCGCCAAACGAAGGGGTTTGGTTAGGTAATCATCCATCCCCACAGCCAGTGCTTGATTCTGATCGTCTTCAAAGGCATTCGCCGATAGTCCTATGAGAACAAGCTGATTTCCTTGAGCCATTTTTCGAATCTCCTTAGTTGCCTCCAATCCATTCATGACCGGCATTTGCACATCCATAAACACCAAATCAAAATCTTGGACACTTACTTTTTCTACGGCTTCCTTTCCATTTTTTGCCACTTCAAATCCGTACCCCAGTTGTTTAAACATTAACCCCATCAACTGCAAATTGAGGTCATTGTCCTCTGCAATCAAGATTCGAAGTGGAAAAGTATTGCCCAATTCTTCCGTCAACAGCTGTGGAAAATCGTCTTTGACAACTTTTGCCAAAGGTTCTTGCTTCATTTTGGCCAATACAGAAAACTGGAAGGTAGCACCCTGCCCTGGCTCGCTCCTGATTTCCAATTCTCCCCCAAGGAGCTCAATCATCTTTTTTGCAATAGCTAATCCTAGCCCTGTCCCTTGGTAGGCCCTTGTGGCAGAGCTCTCTACTTGAAAAAATGGTTGCGCAAGGCGCTGTAGATGTTCCTTAGAAATGCCAATACCTGTGTCCATTACAGTATATTGAAGCATCAACAAGCCCTCCATAATTTCCTCTTGAACAAGCGAAACCTTTACCTCCCCTCCATCGGGAGTAAACTTGAGCGCGTTGCCAATCAAGTTGAGTAAAATCTGGTTGATCTTATCCCGATCTGCTTCCACCACGAGTGTGGAACCAAGTTTTTCCTCAAATAGGAAAGAAATCTCTTTCTTTTGAGCGATTCCACCCAGAATCTCCAATTGAGCCTTGACTTCTTCTACGGGTGAAAAGTCCACCACATGGATATCCACCTTCCCTGCTTCAATCTTGGAGTAGTCCAAGATATCACGAATGATCGTTAGCAGGGAACTTCCCGAATTTTTGATGATTTCTAAGTACTGATGTTGAATTTGATCCAATTCCGTACTTTCCAAAAGGTCGATCATTCCAAGTAGCCCATTGAGAGGCGTACGAATTTCATGACTCATGTTGGCCAGAAACTCTGACTTGGACTTATTTGCTTGATCGGCAGCATGCATTGCATCCAACAATCCTTTTTCCCATATTTTTTGACTAGTGACGTCCTTTGAAATGGAAATCATCTGCTGGGCATCCAAGGGAAAGAAGCGCATCTCGTAATAGACCTGATGCTGGGAATTTGGCTGCGTCCAATTCACATTCACCGTATGAATATTACCTGTGCGTCTTGCTTCTTGAAATGCAGCTGTAACCTCAGCTGCTTGCGCTTTAGGAACAAACTTCTCGATCTTCTTACCTACTCTAGCTTGCGTAAGATCCATGTAATTTCCTCGGGGCTGTACATGAAACTCGAGTACCTCACCCTGATTGTCGTAAATAAATATTTCATCGGGTAAGTTTTTGAGTACAGCACGCAATTGGTCTTCGCTTTGGATAATTTTCAACTTGGCCGCATGCTGCGCCGAAATATCAGTACAAATGCCCAAGCCTCCGGCAAATCTACCCAGTTCATCGTAAGTGATCTTTTCAAATATCCGAAGCCTTATTTGACGTCCATCTCCACGTAGGATATCAAATTCCATGTCCACAAACTCTTTTTTATCCAAATAAGCCTCTTTAATAGATTCTTTCACCATTTTAACCACTGGGTGGGTAGACCCATCGTTGAAAGCAAAGTTGAAATCTGACTTCGAGTACCCCAAAATATCCTCCACCTCATTACTCGTTCGCAAAATTTGACCTCTGTAATCGTGAAAAAATACAAAGCCTCTCAATTCCTTGAGTAGCATATTTTGTTGCTCAAACAATTCACTAACCTCCCGGTAACTTTCTTCCTGATTTTTGGAATAGTCAAGTTGGTTTTTCACCGAAAAAACGAAAAAAGAGAGAATCACCACCAGGATGATAATCATGCCTACAAACAATAAAAAATAAGTTTGGTAAATCCCTGAACGTAAGTCATCTATTGGGATGAGAAGGATCAACCCAGAAGGATTCACCAAGTCCCCAAATGAAAAAGGGTATTGGGCCAAGACTCCATTAACCGGAACCCCTTCCTGTTCCCAACTCACAGGGTAAATCCCTTTGACCCCCTGGTACATGTCCTCCTTAACCCCCTCAAATTCATTTACGGACACGGTTTTGAGGTGAGGCAAACTGGTAGACCCAATATCTAGGAGCTCTCCTCCCAAGTAAAGAAAACTCCCTCCACCAGGAGTTTGGTAAAAATTTTCCAAGTAATCTTGAGCAAATCGTGGCAACGTAAGTGAAAACAAAAGCTGATGCCCTTTTTTTCCTTGCAAAAAAAGTTGGTGACGCAGAGAATCACTCGGAAATAGCGGTACCGTTCGTTGCAGAAAATCATTACGTTCGGTATACACGTAACTTGTGATTATTCCAGAGGGATTTGCTACCCATAGAGTATCTACCAAACGAGGAAAGGCAGTGAGTATTTTTCGAGCCAATTTACCCTCTTCTGCGCCTCGTCCTGCAATAGCAAGCTCCTCCATCTCACCCAAAAAGACCCTTGATTCTTCTTCAAATCGATCCAATTCATTTTCCAAACCCCTACCCGCCAAATCGGTTTGCTGGCTTAAAAAATCTTTTCGACCATCCAACTGTGTGGTGTAAATTGCCCAAAAAAAGCGAACACCCACCACTGCTACTAGTAGGATAAGTACCCCCCCTAGGATAAGGGAAAATCGAAAGTTTGTGTTTGCTAAAACTTTCTTCATACTCAATTAGGCAAGACCACTTCCAATAAATACCAATCAATAGTAGAAAATGTATGTCCGAGCACCCGGCCCATACGGGTATCATCAATAAAATCAAAGTACAATTGTTTTTCGGACAATATGGCCTTAGTCATTTGCCTGACCTCTCTATTTTTACTCCGGGAAAGATTAAAATCTGCTACTCGAAAGTTGTCTTCTTGAATAGATTCTCTATAAACATGGTTTTTGAGTAGTGGCATTCCCAGTAATTCAATCGCCTCAGATTTTCCTCCTATGATATCTCCCTTTCCATTGACTAACACAAAATAGCCCTCCACTGAATTGAGGTAACTTTCAATGGCATCGGCTATGGTCAAATCCACCCCGAGCACTGCAGCGAGCTCCTCTCCATCATACACCGGATGTACCAAAGAGAAAATCCAACCCTT
>JALRIY010000167.1 GCA_023255285.1 Algoriphagus sp. | reverse complement strand
CGGAGAGCAGCACTACGACATCGTCTCCGCTTTTATCAAATCGATCCGCGGATCCGATCCGAATGCGGCGGTGTATTGGCTCGCACGGATGATCGAGGGAGGGGAAGAATTGACCTTTATTGCACGAAGACTGGTGATCCTTGCTTCGGAGGATATCGGGAATGCCAACCCAAATGCCTTGCTGTTGGCCACCAATTGCTTTGAGGCAGTAAAAATAATAGGCTATCCAGAAGCGCGAATTATCCTCTCCCAGTGCGTCACCTACTTGGCCAGTTCCCCCAAAAGCAACGCCGCCTATCTGGCAATCAATCAAGCGCAAGCGCTGGTGAAGGAGACAGGCAACCTATCAGTCCCGATCCCCTTACGCAATGCTCCTACTAAACTGATGAAGGAACTTGAATATGGAAAGAGCTATCTGTACTCCCATGATTTTCCTGATAATTTTGTTGCCCAAGAATTCCTCCCAGAGGAGCTAAAAGGGAGGCTTCTTTATGATCCGGGAGACAATGCTCGCGAAAAAGAACTGCGCAGCTTCCTCTCGAAAAGGTGGAAAGGAAAGTATGGGTATTAACCCTAATTTAATAAGTTGAAGGTATGTTAGTGTATAGTAATGACATACGATAAAAGCTTCTTTTTTACCTATTTTATTTTTTTGTACTTATTTTCTACTTTTTCATCTATTACAGAATAAAGAAAAGTTTAGAGTTCAATTGGCTGAGCCATGGCACTTAGTCTGTTGTCTAGGGACGATTTGATATTGCCTGGAATTAGGTAGCACACCTTTTGGCATCACTTGTTAAGGGGCGGGAAATCCGATTTATTTCTTGTGTATTGATTTTCCCTCCCATTCAGTAGTTTAAAAAAACAGAAGTTAAGCAAGTCCGAATCATCTGTAACACGCAATCAAATCCGACAAATTTCTCTCAAATCGTTCAAAATGGATTTTATTTCCTCCTGATTAAACGGATACTGACCTAAGAAAAACTACCTTCTCAAAATAAGTTCTTCTAAAAGAATTTTCATGGGGGAGTTTAGCAGTCAATCCGAACAGAAAAACAAAACAGCCACACCAGCACCAGTACCTGAAGAAATCAGTAGTACGGGTGAGCTAGAGTATGTAGATACCAGAGCAAGTACTGCCCAATTGATTAGTTTGCAGGCTGCCGCCGATGGAAGAAGCAATCGAAGCACTACCGCTCAACTTCAAGCCAAGGCCTTGAGCCATGCAGGAAATTCAAGAATCACGCAGCTACAAGCCCTGAGCGATTCTCGTACCGATACTACAAAAACCAACCCCCTTCAACGTGCCGAAAATAAAACGGGACTTCCTGACCAATTAAAATTAGGAATGGAATCTATTTCCGGATTGTCTCTAAACGATGTCAAAGTACACCGCAACTCTGACAAGCCTGCCCAACTCCAAGCTCATGCCTATGCGCAGGGCACGGATATCCACCTCGGACCAGGGCAAGAGAAACACCTTCCTCATGAGCTTGGCCATGTGGTCCAGCAAAAGCAAGGTCGCGTAAAACCCACCATGCAACTCAAAGGCAAAGTCAACGTGAACGACGATGCAGGACTGGAGAAAGAAGCTGATGTGTTGGGAGCGAAGGCTATCAATTATAAAGGGTCAGGAGTAATTGCCCTTAAAAAAACAACGATACCTAATGGTAGCGTACAAAAAGTAGCCCAACTCAAGTGGAATCTTGTAGACGCAGTGATTAAAGCTTTTTCAAAAGTACCGGCAGATGAAAAAGCATTAAAAGCAGAATTTATTGCCAATAATTCTGGCAAGGCACCGCGTTCAGCTGAGGAAAGTGCCGAAATAACCGCAAGACAAAAGGCAGAAGGCGAGAGGATGACAAATGCGGGCGAAATACCGGGTATTGATGGTTACGAACCTGAAGGTAAAGATTTATTAACCGGATATGTATTGTCTCAAAAAGATTTAACTGAGATTGAGGAGTTCTATATTAAAATTAATGAGCAGAAGGACGAAGTTTCTACGTTGAAAAAAATGCTAGACATTGTTTTATCATCAGATGCAGTTGCTATTGCTACAGAAAGACCTGTTGCTATCTTTAATAATTTAGGTGGTCAAGGAGAATCAACTTCTGCAACTGGAGGTGCCGGGATAGTTAATGAGGCATTGGGTAATAAGGGTTTAAATGTAGAAGATGGGATACAAGCTGATGGAGGTCTAAAGCCAGCAGATTCAGCAGCAGAAGATTCAGCAGCAGGAGAAGTAACCCCATTAGGTCTTCCTGAAGAAGCGAAGGGGTCCTTTGCTAACGTAATGGGAGGAGATGTAACAACATCTGGATTTGATGAAAAAACTGGTGGATTAGGGCTTGCTTTTGAAGCTGTAAGTCATCTAAGAGCTGAATATAGTGCTTCCAACTTGGCCCGTAAAAAGGCTGAAATTAATGCGCAAATTGCTAAAATAGAAAGCAAAAAGGAGATGGAGGCAGCAGACGCAGAAAAGCTTAAAGAACTTCAAAGCCAGATACAAGAATTAACTTTTGAAGTTGAAGAAAGTCAGATCCAAATTTACGAACAACGTATTCAACTACTAGCTAATGGAGCTAGATTAGCAGCCTGGTTAACGATGCCGCCTGTTGCAGCTGCAATGACTGCAATAGAAAATATCGTAACTATACTTACAGCAAGAAAAATGATTGCTCTATTCGATAAGCTTGAAGGCAATCTTAAAACTGTTGCCATAGCAAAATTAAAGCGACAAGTACAGAAGAATGGTTTAATGGGTGCTGCCAACGTAGCTAATGCCACATCACCTCTTACTGGAGGGGTGGGTACTGTGGCGGCAGCAACCCTAGGTACAGCATCTGCCGTTCAGCAGACTGCATCATTTGTTTACAAGTATGCAACATCAACATTAGGAGAAACTAGAAATCAGTTTGCAACTGATCTTATTCATAATTTTGAATCCGGAAATCCAAAAGAAAAAAATGAAGCCATTGAAGCATTAAAAATATTAAATATTGAGGACAAGGTTTGTAAGCCTGATCGAGTAACACTAAGAAAAAATGCTAAACAAGTGATTGCTGATAGTTTACTTACTGGGAAAAATTTCGATTTATTTGCTAAAGGTATAACCGACGCCTTAACTTTTGATGAGTTGCCAACACTACAAGGTAGAAAAGCATGATTCTATTTTTGGAAAAGGTTAATGAAAGTAGAGATCACAAAGTGTATAGAAGTAAAGCCGCACCACATGAAATGAAAGAAGATACTACTACTATTGTCGCAAATATTGTTTTAAGTGCAGTTGCTACTGATATTGGTGGTGCCAACTGGGAACGGCTCTACCGAATGAAACAAGACACTTGGTAAATATTTCAACGGTAAAATACATTAAGTTCAGAAGCAAAAGTGAATGGATAAGTTGTTACTTAGAAAATCGTGTGCAAATGAAAAAGCACTTACAATAAATTTCTTGTAAGTGCTTGATAATTAAGTGGGAGTTGAGGGATTCGAACCCCCGACCCTCTGCTTGTAAGGCAGATGCTCTGAACCAGCTGAGCTAAACTCCCATGAACTTTCTTTTCAGAATGGATTGCAAAGGTAACCTGAATCAGATTTTATGCAATAGCCTTTCCTATTTTTTTTCTCCCTCTATTTTTAAATTATTGAAAATGAGTATAAAAAAAGAAATCCCCATCCCAAATTCAACAAAATAACTACACGAACCCCCCATAAAACAAGTTTCAACTAACCCTTTCTCCCTCCTTCACGTAAAAAAATTCGTCAAAAGCACTTTTGTTCGTAATTTGAACGCAAATACAATTCAACCATGAAAAGAATACTCCAACTAAGTGGACTTTTGTCTCTATTTATTCTGAATGCTCCTTTCCCTACTTTTTCGCAACAAGGAAAGGACAACAACCAAAAAAACTTTACTGATGTCATCGACCGCAGAGGAAATAATTATCGCAGCGCCTCCGGCAAACCAGGGGAAGCGTACTGGCAAAA
Source organism: Algoriphagus sp. (assembly GCA_023255285.1). Taxonomy (GTDB): domain Bacteria; phylum Bacteroidota; class Bacteroidia; order Cytophagales; family Cyclobacteriaceae; genus Algoriphagus. The sequence goes on along the minus strand of JALRIY010000167.1, from coordinate 1,055 downwards.
TGCCGCTGACTACCAAATCGAAGTGGCTCTAGACGAGGCCAACCATAGCCTGTCCGGCAAAGTAACCCTAACCTATACTAATAATAGCCCCGAGGCCCTAGAGTTTATTTGGCTTCAATTGGAGCAAAATCGATTTACACCTACCTCTCGTGGCACCCTCACCACTCCTGTACAGGGCAACCGCTACAATGGGGACATCGATGGTGGTTACCAAATTGCCAATGTACAAGCCAAAGTGGGAACAAAAGGCATCAACTCAAGCAAACACCTCATCGACGACACCCGGATGCAGGTGTGGTTTGCTGAACCCATCCCTGCCAAAGGGGGGAAAGCAACAGTCTCTATGGACTTTTCCTTTAAGGTTCCACAAAAAGGAATGGACCGCATGGGACGACTCAAAGTGAAAGACGGCTGGATCTATGCCTTTGCACAGTGGTATCCCAAAGTGGCTGTCTTTGACGAAATCGAAGGATGGAACATCGAGCCCTACCTTGGTGCTGGTGAATTCTACTTGGAATATGGCAACTTTGACTACAAGGTTACGGTGCCTTTCAACCACATCGTCGTGGGATCAGGCAAACTCATGAACCCTACCGAAGTACTGAGCAAGGAATTGCAAACCCGCTATGCAAAAGCAGCACAAAGCGAAGAAACCGTCTACCTGGTCTCTCCTGAAGAAATCAAAAACACCGCAGTCACCCGTCCCAAGCAGAGCGGTACAGTGACCTGGCATTTCCGCATTCAAAATGCACGCGATGTGGCTTTCGGTACCTCAGACTCTTTTATCTGGGATGCTTCACGGATCAACCTGCCTAGCGGCAAAACTGCTTTAGCGCAGTCTGCCTACCCTATGGAGAGTAACGGGCAAGATGCTTGGACCCGATCTACAGAATACAGCAAGGCCTCCATCGAATACTACTCCAAGCAGTGGTATGAATTCCCTTACGAAACGGCAACCAATGTAGCAGCAGAGATCGGGGGCATGGAATATCCTGGACTCAACTTCTGCCACTACCTATCCAAAGGAGAATCCCTTTGGGGCGTTACCGACCACG
>JALRIY010000166.1 GCA_023255285.1 Algoriphagus sp. | reverse complement strand
GAAGGGCCCTACGACGTCTTAGCAACCTGCAACCAAGGTGCTAACTCCCCTCCTGGATAAAGCCAGGAACAGATGAGATGATTAGTACGAATAACTACTTTTCTCCGTGTTTTTCTCGATTAGTTTTTTGAACGTAACCAACCATGAGACAAAACAGAACGGAACTCCTTTTAAAGGTGATCAATTCTCGGATTTTAATTTTAGATGGAGCCATGGGCACCATGATTCAGCGTTACACGTTGACCGAAGAAGATTTCCGAACCCCCGAATTAAAAGAGCACCCCAAGGCTTTAAAAGGTAATAACGACCTACTTTCCTTAAGTAGACCCGACATCATACGTGCCATTCATTTAGAGTATTTGAAGGCAGGTGCAGATATCTTAGAAACCAATACCTTCTCTGGAACAACCATTGCTCAAGAGGATTATGGGTTGCCTCACTTGGCGTACGCGATCAATTTTGAATCGGCCAAACTTGCACGGGAAGTAGCGGATGCCTATAGCCAAACCACTCCAGATAAGCCTCGCTTTGTGGCAGGAGCCATGGGACCTACCAACCGAACCGCATCGATTTCTCCTGACGTAAATGATCCTGGCTACCGAGCGATTACTTTTGATCAGTTGGCCGAAGCCTATGCCGAGCAGGTAAAAGGTTTATTGGATGGGGGAGCTGATATCATTCTTGTGGAGACGATCTTCGATACCCTCAATGCCAAAGCAGCGCTCTATGCCATTCAGGCTGTGTATGAGGAGCGAAATATCCCTCTTGACCCCAAAGAGGGAGGGGTTCCCATCATGATCTCTGGCACCATTACGGATGCCTCTGGACGAACGCTATCAGGGCAAACCACGGAAGCCTTTTTGATTTCGGTATCCCATGTACCCTTGTTCTCTGTCGGTCTCAATTGTGCCTTAGGAGCAAAGGAGTTGCGCCCTTACTTGAAGGTATTGGCACAAGAAGCGCCATTTTATGTATCTGCATATCCTAACGCAGGCCTGCCGAATGAATTTGGTGCATATGACCAGGGAGCCAATGAAATGGCAGACCAAGTACGTGACTTTTTGAAAGAAGGAATGCTGAATATTTTGGGAGGCTGCTGTGGCACTACTCCTGACCATATTCGTGCTTTGGCACTGCTAGCAGCCGAATATAGCCCAAGACAAATTGATAAATTAACGGAAGAGGAGGAGCTGCATGCCTAAGCCTAATTATTTAAAACTTTCAGGACTTGAGCCTTTGGTATTTACACCAACGCTCAACTTTGTGAATATCGGAGAAAGAACCAATATTACTGGTTCCAAAAAATTTGCCCGACTCATACTAAATGGGCAATACGACGATGCCTTGGATATAGCACTAGACCAAGTTAGAGGCGGTGCACAGGTGTTAGACGTCTGTATGGACGAAGGGATGTTGGATGGGGAATTCGCGATGGTACGATTTCTCAACTTAATTGCTTCTGAACCGGAAATTAGCCGTATTCCAATCGTCATTGATAGTTCCAAGTGGAGCATCATCCTTGCCGGATTGAAGTGCGTACAAGGAAAAGGTATTGTGAATTCCATTTCCCTAAAAAATGGTGAAGAAGAATTTATCCAACAAGCAAAAACCATCAAGAAGTTTGGTGCTGCGGTGGTAGTGATGGCTTTTGATGAACAAGGTCAGGCTGATACCTACGAGCGACGCATCCAAATCTGTGAGCGCAGTTACCGAATTCTAGTAGATCAGGTAAAGTTTAACTGCCAAGACATCATTTTTGATCCGAATATTTTTCCAGTAGCTACCGGGATGGAAGAGCACCGCAAGAATGCGGTAGATTTCTTTAAGGCAACGCGCTGGATTAAGGAAAACCTTCCAGGAGCCAAGGTCAGTGGTGGCGTCAGCAACGTTTCTTTTTCCTTCCGTGGAAATAATCCTGTGCGGGAAGCCATGCACGCTGCATTTCTGTACCATGCGATACAGCATGGAATGGATATGGGAATTGTCAATCCTACTATGCTCGAGGTCTATGCCGATATCGATAAAGAATTGTTGGAGCGGGTAGAAGATGTCTTATTTGATCGTAGAGACGACGCTACTGAGCGACTGCTTGACTTTGCCGAAACGGTCAAGTCTGCGGATAAAAAAGAAGTGGTCAACGAGGCCTGGAGGTCAGCGCCTGTAGCCAAGCGCATCGAACATGCCTTGGTAAAAGGAATTTTGGACTTCATCATCGAGGATACTGAAGCAGCCCGTCTTGAATTAGTCAATCCTTTGAAAGTAATCGAAGGACCCTTGATGGATGGGATGAATGTGGTGGGCGACTTGTTTGGGGAAGGAAAAATGTTCCTACCTCAGGTAGTGAAGTCTGCACGAGTAATGAAAAAAGCTGTAGCCTACCTCGAGCCCTTTATGCCGCTTCCTGAGGAGGGGCAAGAAGCCTCTTCCCTAAAGAAAATCCTCCTAGCAACCGTAAAAGGCGATGTTCATGACATTGGTAAGAACATTGTAGGAGTAGTTTTGGCTTGCAATAGCTACCAAATCATTGACTTGGGAGTAATGGTAGATGCCCAAAAAATTATTGATGAAGCCATCAAAAATAAGGTTGATATCATCGGATTGAGTGGATTGATCACTCCTTCCCTGGATGAAATGGTTAATGTAGCCTCTGAAATGGAGCGCCAAGGGCTGACCATTCCTTTGCTAATTGGTGGAGCTACTACTTCCAGAATCCACACGGCGGTGAAAATCGACCCAATGTATTCTGGTTGTGTCATCCACGTCACTGATGCGAGTAAGTCAGTTCCGATCGCAGGGGAGTCTATTTCTCCAGAAACTAGTGAAAGCTACCGCATCAATCTCAAGGCCACCTACAAGGCCTTACGGGAAGAGCACGAGGCTAAGCAGGCAGTAAAGCAGTTGATTTCTTACGAAGAGGCCAAAGCCAATCCGGTGCCGATCGATTGGGCAGGTACTACTCCTGTAAAGCCAAAGGTATTGGGTAGAACTGTCATTGAGGACCTAGACCTATCGGTTTTAAGAAAGTACATCGACTGGACGCCGTTCTTCAGTACTTGGATGCTTAGTGGTAAGTATCCAAAGATATTGGCCGATCCTGTGGTCGGTGAAGAGGCTACCCGTCTTTTTGCAGATGCAGAAGCCATGCTGGATACCTTGATCAAAGAAAAATGGCTTTCTGCTAAGGCCGTTTGCACCTTGCTTCCTGTGCAGCGCGAAGGTGATGATGCCCGTGTGCTAAACGAAAAGGGAGATACTATTGCCAAGTTTCACTTCTTGAGACAGCAGGGCAAAAAAGGAAAAGGAGTGCCCAACCGCTCCCTGGTTGACTACCTACACCCTGAGCAGGTGGACTACTTGGGTTGCTTTGCTGTTACCTCCGGGCTCGGCATGGAAACCAAGCTGGCCGAATTCCAAGCTGCACAGGACGACTACAACGACATCTTGTTCAAAGCCTTGGCCGATAGATTGGCAGAAGCTGCTACCGAATACTTACATGAATTGACACGAAAGGAACTTTGGGGCTATGCCCCTGGGGAGCAGCTAGCCAACGAGGCCTTGATTAGCGAGGAGTATGCTGGCATCCGTCCAGCACCTGGCTACCCAGCCTGCCCTGAGCACTCCGAAAAGGTGACCATTGGCGAGTTGCTCGACCTAGAAAATACAGTGGGCATCACACTAACATCAAGCTATGCCATGTATCCAACTAGCTCCGTTTCCGGATTTTTCTTTGCACACCCAGAGAGCAGCTATTTTGGCTTAGGGAAAATTGGTCAAGACCAAGTTGCAAGTTATGCAGAGCGAAAAGGCATTACCATCCAAGCGGCTGAGCGCTTATTATCTCCAAATTTGGCTTATACTCCAACCGCAATTCTTGAGACTATACCACAATGAAAATCACTGATCATATAAAAAACGCCAAAGGAACGCTCTTTTCGTTCGAAATCCTTCCTCCCCTAAAAGGGCAAAGTTTGAAGGAGCTCATGGAGGGTATTTCCCCTTTAATGGAGTTTAAGCCACCTTTTGTGGATGTGACTTACCACCGTGAGGAGTATATCTATAAGAAACATGCCAATGGACTTCTAGAGAAGGTAAGTACAAAAAAACGCCCTGGAACAGTTGGGATTTGTGCTGCCTTGATAAACCGATTTGAGGTAGATGCTGTGCCGCATGTGCTTTGTGGGGGATTTACCAAGGAGGAAACTGAGAACTTGCTAATTGACCTGGATTTTATTGGTGTGGAAAATGTCCTAGCCTTGCGTGGAGATGCCCCTAAAGCAGAACGCTTTGTAGGTGAGCCGAATGGGCATTCTTTCGCAAGCGAACTCGTTACCCAAGTGGTCAACATGAACCAGGGAAAGTACTTGCATGAGGAAACAGAGCCAAGCTTTCAGACCGATTTTTGTGTAGGTGTAGCCGGTTACCCAGAAAAACATTTTGAAGCTCCAAGCCTAAAGTTTGACTTGAAATATCTGAAAGAAAAAGTGGCAAATGGTGCTAGCTTTATCGTAACACAGATGTTTTTTGACAATCAAAAGTACTTTGATTATGTAGCGAAGGTTCGCGAAGCGGGGATTGATGTTCCCATCATTCCAGGAATCAAGCCTATTTCTACTTTGGGTCAGATCACTGCTTTGCCTCGGTCCTTCTTTTTGGATTTTCCAGACGACTTGACCGATGCACTTTTCAAGTGCACGACCAATGCCCAAGTGAAGGAAGTGGGTATCGAATGGGCAATCAAGCAGTGCAAGGAATTGATGGAAGCTAAAGTGCCAAGTTTACATTTTTACACAATGAGTAAAGCCGAAACTACCTATAAAGTGGCCAAGGAACTCTTCTAAGAAGTATTAAGTAATTTAAAAAAGGGCCTTCGGGCCCTTTTTTGTAAGATCTTCATTCCTTTGTAGAAATGGAGGTAGGAAGTGGGGTTTTTTACCATTCCTACCAAATGCTCCTCTCTGGTTGATTTTTCTTTATCTTGCAGGCCTATTCTTGCTAAGCTACTGATGCGGGCTTGCTTAACGATTCCCATGCACTACCAACCGATTAAAATCCAAGCAAAACGTACTCGCAACCTTCGGAAGTTACACCGCTTGATGGGAATTCCCCT
>JALRIY010000165.1 GCA_023255285.1 Algoriphagus sp. | reverse complement strand
AACACGTATCCGCTATTGAAAAGGGCTTCTCGCAAGGGAAGTCCTTTTTTTTGTGCCTGTTGTTAATTCAAGGTTAATTATGGCTTATTTTTTTAAAAAAAGGATAATTCGATTTTTTCTTGTACGCAAAAAATTGAGGACACCTTTGTCTCAGTAATCCACGAGCAAAACCTCAATTAATCTATACAAATGAAAAAGTTTATCAATTTACTTACTTTGTTAACTGCCTTTACGCTGGTATTTACGAGCTGTAAAGAAGATGAGAAGCCAAATAATGGTGTAACCATTTCTGGAATCCCTGCTACTGCCACTATCGCAGCAGGCGGAAAATTAGGTCCTGTTACAGGATCAGCTGAAGGTTTAGATGGCCTTGTGTCTCTAAGCATTACTAAAGACGGATCTCCACTCGCTACACAGCCTTTAACTGGAACTTCAGCAACTTTTCCTTTTGAATATACTGCTGTCGCTGCTGACGCAGGCAAAAACGTAGTATTCGAATTTACAGTAACAGATACAGACGGAGACGTAGCAAAAGCTACGCACGTATTGACGGTTGGTGCTGAGCCAACTTCTTTTCGTATCACTGGAAACATCACGACCAACACTACTTGGGTAACTGGTAAGACGTACATCCTTGGTAGTAGAATTGTAGTTACTTCTGGCGCCAAATTGACTATCCAAAAAGGTGTAATTGTGAAAGGTGAAGCAGGAACTGGTGCAAATGCTACAGCTTTAATTATTGCTAGAGGTGGACAAATTGATGCACAGGGTACTGCTACAGAGCCAATCATCTTTACTTCTGTAGCGGATGAAATCGCTCCAGGTCAAATTGCTTCTCCAAACTTGGAACCGACTCTAGAAGGTCTTTGGGGAGGGTTGATTGTATTGGGTAAAGCAAAAGGATCTTTCAAGGCAGATGCTTCTGAAATCCAAATCGAAGGTATTCCTGCTTCTGATACCAACGGCCTATATGGTGGAACGAATGATGCAGACAACTCTGGTATCATTAAGTTCATCTCTATCCGTCATGGTGGTGCTAACATCGGTGAAGGCAATGAAATCAATGGCCTTACCCTTGGAGGTGTAGGTTCAGGAACAGTAATCGAGAACGTAGAAGTAGTAGCTAATCAAGACGATGGTATCGAGTGGTTTGGTGGAACGGTGTCTGTGAAGAATGCCTTAGTTTGGAATTCTGGAGACGATGCAATGGACACTGATCAAGCTTGGGCTGGTACTTTAGATAACTTCATCGTTATTTGTGGCAAGAATACCGACCATGCTTTGGAAATCGATGGTCCTGAAGGAGCTTACAACGCTGGACACACATTAAAGAATGGTTCGGTAAAAGGAATTACAGTTTCTGGAAGCTACACTAAATCAGAGATGGGTGACTTCAGAGATGGCGCAAGAGGTACTTTTGAAAACATTTACTTCTTTAACTTCCCTGCTCCCGCTGATGATAGTAATGCTGGCCGTGGTGATTTCTCTCTAAGTGGAGATAAAACCCTTGCTACTTTTGCTGATGGAAGTTTGAAGTTTAGCAAGCTTGAGGCTACTCTGAAAGAAGGAGTAACTGTAGCTACTGCATTCAAAAACGGTACTGCTGTACATGCTACTGCTGTTGACTTGAAAGCCAATACAGTGGGTGCTACAAAGTCTGCATTCACAGGTTGGACCTGGGCTGACAAAGCAGGAGAACTAGCAGATTTCAAATAATTTACACTCTCTTTAAGGAAAGGAAGGTCTTGCAAGGACCCTTCCTTTCCTTTTTTATAGTAAAAATCGACGAATAAAACACGCTGTATGAACAAGAAAAAACAAGAATTGCCAATTAAACCGCTGGTTGTTCTACTCCTTATCATTGCCTTTCAATTGATTACGGGCTTTGTATTTGCTCAAAATGGAACTATCCGTGGCGCCATTTTTGATGAATCCACCGGAGAGCCTCTTTTTGGAGTATCCGTTTTGGTTAAAGAAACTTCTTCGGGAGCTGTAACTGATTTTGATGGAAAATTTGAAATCCAAGTTGCTCCTGGGAGTTACACGCTTCAAATTTCTTACATCTCGTTCTCTACCATTTCACTAACAGAAGTACTTGTGGAGGCAGATAAGGTGACGGTGCTACCGGATATCCTGATGAAAGAAGAAGAATCGGAGTTGGAAACTGTAACCGTTTCAGCTGCAGCCATTCGTACCACAGAATCTGCCTTAATGTCGGTAAAGCGGAATGCCCCCAATCTTTTAGATGGAATCTCTGCAAGTACATTTCGCCAAATAGGTGATGGGGATGCAGCATCTGCAGTAAAAAGAGTAACGGGGGTTTCCATTGAAGGAGGCAAATACGTCTATGTACGGGGTTTGGGAGACCGTTATACCAAGACCGTATTGAATGGAGTGGATATTCCTGGCCTAGACCCAGACCGGAATACGATCCAAATGGATATTTTTCCTACGAATGTGATTGACAATATCGTAGTGTCTAAATCATTTACAGCAGAATTGCCTGCTGATTTTACAGGGGGAGTAGTGGATATCGAAACCAAAGATTTTCCCGAAGAGAAGACTTTTAAACTAAGTGTTTCTGGTGGAATGAATCCATCCATGCACTTCAATTCCAACTACCTAGCCTATGAAGGAGGAAAGACAGATTGGTTGGGTTACGACGACGGTACTCGAGCAAATCCTACTGGAGGGAGAACCAATATTCCTCAATTTGCTGATGTAATAGGGAACCCTTCTAGTGCTCAGGGCCAGGAATTTCAAACGATTCTTAGGGGATTTAATAAGACCTTGGGCGCTACTCCAGAAACTTCCTTAATGGATTTTGGTGTTGGCTTTTCATTAGGCAATCAGATTGTTAGACCAAAGGTGACCTGGGGTTACAATGCCGCGGTAACCTATAAAAATGAAACCGAGTTTTACCAAGATGCTCAATTCAACCTATATGCTAAACCTATTGGAACAAGTAATTTTGAAATGGAGGCTTTAGAACGTCAAACGGGGGATTATGGCGTAAACAATGTGCTTTTGGGGGGCTTGGCAGGAATTGCATTGAAGACCAAAGCTTCTAAATTCAAGCTCAACTTTTTACACCTTCAAAATGGAGAATCCAAGGCAGGTATATTTGATTTTAAGAACACTGATTTTGGAGCTAATTTCGAGGCTGCTCAATACAATTTGGAGTATAGTCAACGTGGCTTATCCACCGTATTGTTTTCAGGAAATCACTATTTGAATGGCAAGTCTTGGGAGATCAATTGGAAGTTGGCTCCTACCCGTTCGACTATAGAAGATCCAGATATTCGTTTTACACGTTTTAGATTGCCAAATAACAATATTTCTTCAGAGGTGGGGCTGCCAGTTCGTATTTGGAGAAACTTGGAAGAGAATAACTTGGTCGGCAAACTGGATTTAACTAAGGCACTGATACTATGGAATCAAGATGCCAAAGTCAAATTTGGTGGAGCCTATACCTTTAAGGAACGAGATTTTGAAATCCAATCTTTTCAATTGCCAACGGGGAATGCGGAATTAGATGGGAATCCAAATTCCATCTTGAAGGAATCGAATTTATTTTCTGCTACCAATAGAAATGGAGTGCGTTACAATCCCGATTTTATTCCAAACAATCCAAACAAATTTGCGTCTAACCTCACCAATGTGGGAGGATATGCAAGTATGGAGGCGAATCCAGCTGAAAAAGTAAAAGCTATCCTTGGAGTTCGATTGGAAAAATATACACAGTTCTATTCAGGTACTAATCAAACTGCTACCATCGTGTTTGATGAAGAGAAAGTCTTGGATGATTTAGATTTCTTTCCAACGTTGAATTTGGTGTTTTCGTTGAAAGAAGCGCAAAATCTACGTTTTTCGGCTACGCGAACCATTGCTCGTCCATCGTTCAAGGAGCTATCTTTTGCTGAAATTATTGATCCAATTACCGGTAGAACATTTGTTGGAGGCTTGTTTCAAGAGACTACTAACGGTGGGGCTGAAGTGCTTTGGGATGGTAATTTGCAATCTACACGGATCAACAATTTTGACGTACGTTGGGAAATGTTTCAACCTAAAGGTGAAATGTGGTCCATGGGTGCATTTTACAAGACTTTTGAGAATCCCATAGAAATCGTACAGTTCCTTTCCGATCCAGGATCTTTTCAGCCAAGAAACGTAGGTAATGGTACGGTACTTGGGGTAGAGTTGGAATTCAGAAAATCTTTGAGATTTATTAGCCCGAGATTAGATAAATTTCAGTGGAATACGAATGTGACTGTTACAGAATCACAAATTGAGATGTCTGCTACTGAAAAAAGATCTAGAGAATTGACTGCAAAAGATGGAGAAGAAGTAGGAACATTCCGTGACATGTCAGGGCAAGCTCCTTACATCATCAATACGGGTATTGTATTTTCTGACTACCACACAGGTTGGGAAGCAGGTCTATTTTACAATGTACAAGGGCCAACTTTGAATATGGTTGGCTTTGGGGTACGTACAGATACCTATGCGGTGCCTTTCAATTCCTTGAACCTTAACATCAATAAGACCTTTGGAGCTGATGAGCGTATCCGAACTAGTTTAGGAGTACAGAATCTGCTTAATGACAAGCGTGAATTTATTTTCAGCGCATTTCAGTCGCAAGATCAATTCTTTACTCAACTCACACCAGGTGTTCGAGTTAACTTTAGCATAGGGTTTTCTTTCTAAAATCAGCACTCCCAATATTGAAAGCCACCTGCGGGTGGCTTTTTTTGTTAGGAACGAGCAGGATGTCTTTATCCTAGAATTCAGTAATTTCCCTCTATGAATCGTACCGCTGTTGTTCTTATTGTTTCACTCCTCTTCCTTGGGGACTTCCTCCCTGTTTTTGCTCAAGAAAAAGTGCCCTCTCAGCAATTTTGGGAGGTATTGTCTAGGCATTGTGGGAAATCCTACGAGGGCAAATTGGTTTTTCCAGACTCGGATCCCCGTTTTGCCGGCAAGTTGGTCATGCATGTGCGCAGCTGTGAAGATGGGCGACTTCGGATTCCCTTTTTTGTAGGGGAGGACTTGTCCCGCACCTGGGTGTTGACGATGGATGAGCAGCAGTTGATCCAGCTCAAGCACGATCACCGGCACGCAG
>JALRIY010000164.1 GCA_023255285.1 Algoriphagus sp. | reverse complement strand
ACCGAAAAATACCCATCTACATCCAAATACTCCTCCCAAGGAATGGCCTTGAATCGCCGGTAGATATCGTCCGCGCTACGCAAATAAAAAGATTTGATTTCATACAAGACATGGGAAGCTGTTCGCAGGTGTAGATTGATGTCCATACACTCTTCCAGTGAAGCATGGATTTCAATGCCGGTACGGCTAATTTCTACTGGAAAAAATCCTAGTTCTCGTAGCTCTTGCTCCAAGTAGCTGACCGATCGATCCTTACAGGTAATGAAAACCTTTCCTTTGGTATTAAAATCAAGCATTCACAAAAGTAAGAAACTTCAGGATGTGAATGAGATTAGTTTTAAAGCGTAAAAATTAACTAGCAACAAATAATTGCAATCGTTTTCGTAAATTTAAAGTAGGTTGTCTTGGCGCTAGCGAATGATTTCGTGAATTTTAGCAAACTCAAAATAAAAATACAACATGAAACTAAAAGCCACTTGTTTCGCACTATTGGTTCTATTTTCCACTAGTGCCTTTGGACAAACAGAAAATTGGAAATCCCTTTTTAATGGAAAGGACTTAACTGGCTGGAAGCCCGTAGCAGGCAAAGCCACTTTTGAAGTTAAAGACGGAATCATAGAGGGAACGGCAGTTTTTGGAACTGGCAACACATTTTTGGTAACTGAGGAGGAATACACCGATTTTATTCTTGAAGTGGATTTGATGATCAGCCACATTTCATCAAATAGTGGGATTATGGCTCGAGGGCAATATGATCCAAATGCTAGAAAAGGACAAGGACTGGTATTTGGCTATCAAATAGAAGCAGATCCTAGCCCTAGGGCTTGGTCAGGGGGCATCTACGACGAAGCTCGAAGGGGATGGTTTTTCCCGTTAGACTTAAATCCAGCGGCAAAGTCGGCATTCAAATTAGGTGAATGGAATCGCTACCGCATTGAGGCTATTGGAAATACCTTAAAAACTTGGGTCAATGGTCAGGAAGTGGCTTATTTCATGGATGATATGGATGCAAAAGGTTTTATAGGCCTTCAAGTGCACAGCATCGGTAAAAAAGAAGATGAGGGAAGAAAGACTTACTTTAAAAATGTCAGAATTCAAACTGAAAACCTTACACCACTTCCTTTCAAATCGCCCGTATTTGTTGTAAGTACACTTAAAAACGAATTATCTCCTGAAGAAAAAGCACAAGGATGGAAGCTTTTGTTTGATGGAAAAACAAACCAAGGATGGGTTGGTGCTTACAAAAACACCTTCCCAGAAAAAGGGTGGACCATCACAGATGGCATTCTCAAAATTGAAAAATCAGATGGTAGTGAATCTACAAATTTTGGAGACATTGTTACAACAGAAGAATTTACTGCCTTTGATTTAGCTTTTGATTTCAATATTACAGAAGGAGCAAATAGCGGTGTAAAGTATTTTGTGACCCTCTCCGAAGGAAATAAAGGATCCGCAATCGGCTTAGAATATCAAATTTTAGACGATGCGCTTCATCCTGATGCCAAAATGGGTAGAGATGGAAACCGAACCCTTTCCTCCCTGTATGATCTTATTAAAGCAGAAAAGCAACCACGCTTTGTACGTAAGCCCGGAGAATGGAACCAAGGAAGAGTGGTCGTCTATCCAGACAATAAGGTAGAGCACTACTTGAATGGCGTAAAAGTTTTGGAATACCAAAGAGGATCTCAATCCTATCGCGACCTGGTTGCAATTAGTAAGTATGCAGTTTGGAAGCAATTTGGAGAAGCAAAACAAGGCCGTATTCTCCTCCAAGACCATGGCGATGAGGTCCGCTACAGAAACATCAAAATCAAGTCATTAACAAAATAAAACAGACCCAAAATCACTATGTCAAAATCTTCCCGAAGAAACTTTATAAAAAAAAGTACTACACTAGCACTAGGCGCTTCTGCATTAGGTTCGCTAAGCTTTTCACCTAAATCTTATGCACGTATTTTAGGGGCAAATGATCGCTTAAATGTAGCTATTGCAGGATTAGGAAGGCGTCTGGGCGCGTTTTATGAGCCCATTGGACTAAAAAGCAGCAATGTCAATTTGCTATACCTCTGCGATGCCATGCAATCGCAAATGCCCAAGGCCGCCAAGAAATTTGAAAAATGGATTGACTACCAACCGAAACAAGAACAAAACATCTTCAAGGTACTGGATGACAAGGAGGTCGATGTGCTTATCAATGCCACTCCTGACCACTGGCATGCACCTGGAACTTGGCTAGCCTTGGAAAGGGGAAAACACGTATATGTAGAGAAACCCTGTAGCCACAATCCTCGTGAGGGAGAAGTACTCGTAGCACTCCAAAAGAAATACAACAAGGTGGTGCAAATGGGCAACCAGCAGCGCTCCGCTCCGGAAAGTAAGGAAATCATCCAAGCCATCCACGAGGGCGTCATTGGAAAAGTTTACTTTGCCAAGGCCTTTTACAGCAACTCCCGAGGAACAGTTCCTAATCCTATCCAGCAAGCGCCTCCAGCTGGCTTAGATTGGGATCTTTTCCAAGGCCCAGCACCGAGAAAACCTTATTTTCACGACACTTGGGACTACAATTGGCATTGGTATGGTTGGGATTATGGAACAGCAGAGACGGGCAACAATGCAACCCATGAATTAGATGTAGCTCGATGGGCACTTCAAGTATCTTTTCCTTCTGCGGTATCAGTGGTAGCAAGAAAAATGCACTATCCAGAAGATGGCTGGACCATGTATGACACCATGGATGCCACCTTTGAATTTGGAGAGGGGAAAGTCATTCAGTGGGATGGAAAAAGTCGAAACAACTACAAAACCTATGGTTCGGATCGAGGAACAATCATTTATGGATCAGAAGGCACCGTCTATGTGGATCGAGGCGGATACCGTCTACACAATCGATCCGGCAAGGAAATTAAATCCAATAGCGCCTCAAATAACGAAGGGGGCACCGCCCTTGGCGGAGGGGGTGACATGAGCACTTTACACATTGTCAACTTCTTTAATGCCGTACGGGGAATAGAAAAACAAAACTCCACCATCGAGGAAGGCGCGGTATCTACGCTAATGTGTCATCTAGCCAATATCAGTAGTCGAACTGGAGAATCTTTGATTTGTGATCCAGCAAATGGTCACATCCTCAATTCCCCAAAGGCCATGGCCCTGTGGAGTCGTGAATATGAAAAGGGTTGGGCTCCTCCCCAGATTTAATAAAATAAATCTTCCCTACCTCATTCATACAACCTGGAGTTAAAATCTCCAGGTTTTTTTTCTTTATGTCCAAACATAACATCCAACTTTAAGTGAACCTCTTGTTTTAAACCAAACCTTTCTCCACTTTTTTAAAATCAGCCTAATTTAAACCGATAGTTAATCTTGATAAAGGGACAAATCGCAATCGATTCCGTAATTCAACCCAAGCATTATTTGGACAAAGCGATCACTTATACATAACTTTTCCCTAAGTAAAATAAGTAGGAGTACATTTAAATACCTCATTCAATTAATTAACACTAACCCCAAATTATTATGCTTAAAAAGTTTTACACGTACCTCACGGTAGTGTTGTTGCTCGTCTTCACTGCCAGTTTCGTACAGGCGCAAGACACGCAGGTAAGTGGTACTATCTTAGATGAAACAGGTATGCCTTTGCCAGGTGTATCCATTCTATTAAAGGGTACCACCCGAGGCACTACTACAGATTTAGATGGAAAATATTCCATAGCTGCACCAGCTAATGGTGTATTAGTCTTCTCTTTTATTGGATACAATAATATAGAAGAGACGGTGGGAAGCCGGAGTAAAATTGACTTAACCCTCACACCTGACGTTTCGAATTTGGACGAGGTTGTGGTGGTGGGTTACGGTACCCAAAAGAAAAGTCAGCTTACAGGAGCAATTTCTTCTGTAGGAAACAAAGAAATTCAAGAACTACCAATCACAGATGCACGCCAGGCCCTTCAAGGAAGAGCTGCAGGTGTGGATGTGGTTCAACCAGGATCGAAGCCTGGTTCGGCACCGCAAGTGCGTATTCGAGGACGTCGCTCTTTCAATGCATCGAACGAACCTCTTTATGTAATCGATGGAATCCCTACGGTAGGTGGTCTTGAAGATATCAATCCGCAAGACATCACTTCCATGGAAGTGCTAAAAGATGCATCAGCAACGGCCATTTATGGTTCACGCGGATCAAATGGGGTAGTTTTAATCACCACAAAAAGAGGTGGCGCAGGCAAGACAACTGTTTCCTTAGATTCTTATTATGGTGCTTCTACTGAATTGGGTAGAATTGAGGTTTTTGATGGCCCTGGTTTTGCAGAATACAAGAGAGAGTCTCGAAGAGCAACAGGAGCCTACCCTGAAGGAGCAGCAACTGCCGATGCTGATGCAAAACTTTTTGAACCTGTAGAATTAGAAAGTATCAGCCTCGGTAGAAGTACTGATTACGTGGCCGGACTAATGCAAAATGGCAATATTCAAAGTCATCAGGTAGGGGTGTCTGGCGGAAATGACAAAACCACCTTCTTCGTATCTGGTAACTATTTTAAAGATGTGGGTGTAATCATCAATCAAGATTTTACCCGCTATACGTTCAGAATTAACCTGGACCATAAAATCACAGACAAGGTGAGTATAGGAACGTCTACCCTTTTCACGATGAGTGATAGAAATGGAGAAAATTTCAATCCAATAGGTGGAGCATTGCAAGAAAATCCACTTGGAAAGCCTTACGATGATGAAGGAAACTTAATTTTCTTACCTACCTCAGACGGTTTGCGGACTAACCCTTTCGCTGAAGTAGTGCCGGGTGCGCAAGTAGATGAAACTTCTAGAACCAGGATTTTCAATAGTATTTATTTAAATTGGAATATTACGAAAAACCTTACCTACCGTGTAAATTTTGGACCTGACTATACGGTTCGAAGAAATGGACGATTTACCGGTTCACAAACCAATTCACGAAGAGGCGGTGATGCTACAGGAAGTGTGGATGATCGATTCCAATTCAATTATACTTTGGAAAACATCTTGACGTATTCCAAAACCTTCAATTCTGTACACAACTTGAATCTTACTGCTTTGCAGTCTTTTCAGCAAGATCGTTTTCAGCAGACCTCTATTGGGGTATTGGGAATTC
>JALRIY010000163.1 GCA_023255285.1 Algoriphagus sp. | reverse complement strand
ATTGCCTACCAATTCATGCCACTCATCTACTACCACGCAGCGAAGATTTTCGAAAAGGGAATTGGTATCCTTTTGGGACAAGAGGATGTGCAGCGTTTCTGGAGTGGTAATCAAGCATTCAGGCGGATTTCGTTTGAAACTTGCTCGGGTCTTCGCATCCGTATCCCCATTCCGCACTGCCACCGTCCAAGGTAACCCAAGCCCGTTGCATGCTTCCTGCATAGCTTTCTGTAGGTCTTGAGCAAGAGCCCTTAGTGGGGTCACCCAAATGATTTGAATCCCATTTTTTCGCGGTTTTTGCCAGTCTTTTGGGTTGTTTTGAATATGATTCAAAAGTACGCCAAACCAGAGTGCGAATGTTTTCCCAGATCCAGTGGGGGCATTGAGCAGTCCTGATTTTCCGTCCAAATAATCCCTCCAGGTTTGGATTTGAAAGGGGAAGGGGCTCCAGCCTTTTTGATGGAAGTAATCCAATCCTGGCTTTAGGCGTATATCTTCCATGTCAGGAGAGGAATGCTTTTAAATCAGTCAGGTGGTTGGCTTGATCGATGGTTTTGTCCTTTCGCCAGCGAGCGATTCGTGGGAATCGGAGAGCCACCCCACTTTTGTGTCGTGGACTTGCTTGGATGCCTTCAAAGGCGATTTCAAATACCAGTCCTGGGGTAACGGTGCGAACTGGCCCAAATTTTTCTTTGGTGTTTTTCTTCACATAGGCGTCGACTTCTCGAATTTCCTTGTCTGTCAGACCAGAATACGCCTTGGCAAAGGAAACCAATACCTCTCCGTCCCAAAGACCAAAAGTATAGTCAGTAAATAGATCAGCTCGTCGACCATGCCCTTTTTGGGCATAGATCAAGACTCCATCGATATGCAGCGGATCAATTTTCCACTTCCACCAAGTCCCACGTTTTCTACCTGTTTCGTAGGGAGAAGTCTTCTTTTTGAGCATGAGCCCTTCTGTTTGAAGTTCTCTGGCATTTTCTCTGACTAGACTTAGTTCTTCCCAGGAATTGAAGGCGAGTGTCTCTGAAAGTTTAAATCGTGGATGATTTATAGATTTTACTAACTCTTCAAGTAGCGTTTTCCGATGTGATAAGGGTTCATCTCGAAGGTCTTTGCCTTCCCATTCCAATAGGTCAAACCCGATGAAACTTACAGGGGCTTCCAATAAGATTTTCTTGGATACTGTTTTTCGGGTGATCCGTGTTTGAAGGATAGAAAAAGGAAGGGGGCACTCTTCTCGGAAAGCGAGGATTTCCCCATCGAGAACCGTACCATCAGGGATAAGATCTAGGAATTCCAGGATTTCTGGGAACTTTTCATTGACCAATTCTTCCCCCCGACTCCAAATAAAGGACTGTTTCCCTCTCCGAATCAATTGGCCTCGAATACCATCCCATTTCCATTCGGCAAGCCATTCAGAGATGGAAAAGTGGTCCTGGAAACTGGGTTCGATGGGATGAGCCAAGAAAAAAGGATAAGGTTTGGAAAGGTCTTCCCCAAGATCATTTGAATGGAGGAGTTCTTCTAGGCTTATTTTTTCGGGGTTCCAATTGCCCATCAAGCGATGGGCAACTTGCGCTTGAGACAATCCGGAATAGGAAGCAAGTGCTTGAATCAATAAATTTTGACTTACCCCGATTCGAAAGCCTCCAGTGATCAATTTGTTGAAAACGAATCGCTCTAGAGGGGTAAATTGGTCCCAAGCCGCTAAAATTTTCGATTTCTTCACTTCTTCCAGGTCCTTGCCCAAGTCCTGAAGCCAATTAATCCATTCAGTAAGTGATTGGGAATGGGTTATTGTGGCAGTAGGAAGAAGCAAAGCGATTGTTTCAGCTAGGTCACCTACGGCTTGGTAGGATTCTTCAAAAAGCCAATCGGGAATACCCGCTTTTTCTTGGCACCAGGTTCGTAATTGTTTTGTGCTCACTTGACGTTTGGGTCGCCTATGGGAAAAAATTGCAATGACCCAGACCGAATCCGTGGCTGTGGCATGCTTAAGAAACCAATCCAATGCCTCGAGTTTGTCCCCAGTTTTGGAGGATTGGTCGAGTCTATGGATTAGTTCTGCAAAAATTTGCATCGATTCAAGGATCTAGTTGGTGGATTTCTTCAAAAATAAGGGCTTCTAGCCGAAAGGATTGCCTAAATTGGGATTTGAATTAAACTACTTTTTTGGAATTGCGTTTAACAAGAAACTTACTTCTTATGAAAAGGTTACTCCTGCTGCTCACTTTATCTTTCGTTTTAGGATCCTGTGCGGATCCGGAGGACCAATACTATACCGGTAGGAGTTTGGAGGTGGATCTTTTTCAAGCAAGTACCTACGCCTACAAGGGTAAGGTAGAGTTCAAGGAACTGATAGGGGGTAGTTTAGAACTAGCTTTGCGAATGGATGGTCCAAAATCCACAACAGAGGATACTTTTCCTGCCCATTTGCATTTTGGAAGTTACGACCAAGTCGATGCACCCATCGCACAAGTTTTGAATCCCGTTTCCTCCAGCAAGTTGGAATCCAGTACCAAGTTGGGCCTACTTTCGGATGGGAGAAATTTAAAATTTGATGATTTAACTGCCTTCGATGGGCATATCAAAATTCACTTAGCAAATGAGGGACCCGACTATTCAGTTATTTTGGTAGCTGGAAATTTAGGTCCGAAATCTAAGGTGGGTTTTAATTCGGATCAAATAGCCGTCTGCGGCAAAATTTTTTAATAAAAAAGGGGCTAATTCATTTAATTAGCCCCTTTTTTATGCAATCTCTTTTGTTAGTTCAAAATCACTGGGAAGGTGATGTCTAGGTCAGTTTCCCCGCCTGCTTGTACAAAGTTTGCGAAGTTTGGATTGCTGGCCCCTGGAAAGTTTTTATCCAAATCGTGACGAAGAACCACGCGCATGCTGCTGTTATTGGTTCCTGTAGATGCAGATACAGTGACATTGGTTTTTACTCCTAATGCAATTCCTCCTGCATCCGCATATTGAATGCTGAAGAAGCTACTATCAAACACCTGGCCTAAAAAGAAAAACTGGTGTTCTTCAGCTTCCTCCAAGATTTCTTGCGTGATGTCCTCGCCTTCAATGGAATTAGTCACTTCAATGGTCATTTGGTATTTTTTTCCTTTAGTCAAACTAATGGATTGTACGTTAGGGGTCTTGCCTACTTCAATACCCTGTGGGTCACTTGCTTTGAAGCTTAGGACATCACCTACCAAAGCATTTGACCCATT
Source organism: Algoriphagus sp. (assembly GCA_023255285.1). Classification (GTDB taxonomy): domain Bacteria; phylum Bacteroidota; class Bacteroidia; order Cytophagales; family Cyclobacteriaceae; genus Algoriphagus. The sequence continues at coordinate 1,983 of JALRIY010000163.1, read as the reverse complement.
CAATTCTTGAAACTTCAGGGTCACGTCCGTGATTAATTCTCCTTCATTTTCTTTTTCAGGATCTTCACTTTCGCAAGAAGCGAAACCAAAAGCCAGCAAGGCTAGGAGGTAAAGTGATACTTTTTTTAGGTTTTTCATGGTAGTAAAATTTATAATTGGTAATTGAATTTGAGTTGAAAATTTCTACCCATATCGGCAGTGAAATACCGAAAACGGTTCATGTATTCCTTGAATTCAGTATTCAACAGATTATTGACCTGAAGACTCAGACTCAGGGTGTTTTTGAAGAGTACTAGTTTTTTGGAATACCCCAAGTTGACCAAAGCATACGCTGGAGGAGCAGGTGCTAGGTCAAATATTGGTTCGCGATGCTGTTTGGCTACCAAGACATTGCTAAGGGTAATTCGATTTTTTCCTTGATCGGGATTTTCACCCAAGGAATAGGAGAGTCCCCAGTCCATACGATCCGATGGAATAAATGGGAAAAAAGTATCGGATTGGGTATTCTTAGCTCGAATGATTGACCCTTTGGCATAGCCATTCAATTGGTCGGTAAACATGTAGGTTCCTGAAAGGTCCAAGCCAAAAAAAAGCGCATCGGCTTGGAGGTACTCGTAGACATTGAAAGTGCCACGTAAACTCACGAAGGTTTCTCCTGTCGGGTTGAGATAGATGTAGTCTCGGATTTGGTTGGCATAAGCAGTGAGTTCCAAAGTACCTTGCTTTCCTTCGAATTCCAGACCACTAACCCATTTGAGGGATTTCTCGGTATCCAAGTTGGCATCCCCCAACTCTACGGCAGCAGCACCATGGTGGAGTCCTTGGCTAAACAATTCATTTACATTAGGGGGCCTCCAGGCAGTTCCAAGGTTGGAAGTAAATGACCAGTTCGAATTAAGTTGGTATCTGCCTCCAAAAAAGAGGGAACCGTTTTGGTAGGTCAAATTGGCTTCTTGCAATTCATTTCCCACATAACGACCTGCCGAAACGGTACGGTAGTCGTAGCGGAGTCCAGCCTCGAGTTCAAATGCACCCTTCAGGTACTTTTCCATTACAAAAACCCCAGTATTCAGTAGATCATAGTTTGGAATCAAGGGAGTCACTCCGGTCCCCGGCACATTGCTATTGGCTTGTTGGATTAGGTGAATCCCCATCGAACCAGTCCATTGAGATTTCAAATTGTGTTCAAGAATTAATTCAGCAGTATTGGTAAATAATTCTAAATCCAAGCTGGGGCGGGTATTCAGCTCTCCTCTTCGACGGTCAAATTCTTGCCGGTTATTTTTTTGAAATCCATACTGAAAATTGAGTTTCCAAGAAGGGTTCAAATGGTAATGTGCCTTTAATTTGGACAAGTGGTGCGTGACTATCTGCTTGGGATTATTGATGGTGTAGGTAAAATCCATCTGCGTAAAAGGGGCACCATTTTCAATGATTGCTAGCAAGTCGGAAAGATTTCCTGTGTGTGCATCGCGAAGAATACCCAATTCGGTGGTAAAGAAACTGTAATAGGCTTCGGCTCCAATTTTGGGGGAACTGTAGCCCAAAGCGCCTGAAAGACTGGCTTCAGACATCCCCGTGTTCCCTTGGTTGTACGTTGGGGTTTGGATATTTCCAGCCCTTCTTGAACCGCCCTGTATGCGGTAGCCTAGCCCGGGGTATTTTCCAGATCCTCCAGCATGGGAAACTGCCACATTCCCTGCACGCCCATTGGTATTACCTACCAAGTTGAGTTCTGTAGCGTATTTTTTAGAGGTAGGAAGGGCAGGAGGGTTGACCAAGATCACTCCACCCATGGCCTCAGGGCCATAGCGAACGGTCTCTGCACCTTTGACTACTATAAGTTCATCTGCTAGGAAAGGATCAATTTCTGGAGCATGTTCTGCGCCCCATTGTTGGCCTTCGAGGCGTATGCCATTGTTTAAAATTAAGATTCGATTGCTATGTAGTCCATGTATCACAGGCTTTGAAATGGTGTTGCCA
>JALRIY010000162.1 GCA_023255285.1 Algoriphagus sp. | reverse complement strand
AACCCTGCCTCTGCAGTAATGGCGGGTATGCGAGTGGTCTTAGTGGGTTGTGACGAGAAAGGGAATATTGATGTTGCCGATCTAAAAGCAAGGGCTGAGGAACATGCTTCTGAACTCTCCTGCTTAATGGTTACCTATCCATCCACACACGGGGTATTTGAAGAAGCAATTCAAGAAATATGTGCGACTATCCATTCCTATGGAGGTCAAGTGTATATGGATGGAGCTAATATGAATGCTCAGGTGGGAGTAACTTCTCCAGGTCGAATAGGTGCAGATGTATGCCACCTCAACTTGCACAAGACTTTCTGCATTCCTCACGGAGGAGGTGGCCCTGGAATGGGTCCAATTTGCGTAGCAGCTCATCTTGCTCCTTTCTTGCCAGGTAATCCCTTGGTAAAAACTGGCGGAGAACATCCGGTTTCTTCGATTTCATCCGCACCTTATGGAAGTGCAAGTATTCTTCCAATTTCCTATGCTTACATCTCCATGATGGGAGGCGATGGACTTACGCGTGCTACTCAGATGGCGATTTTAAATGCCAATTACATCAAGGAGCGCTTGAGTGGCTATTACCCATTACTCTACACGGGTTCCAAAGGCCGTGCAGCCCATGAAATGATCGTAGATTGCAGAGCCTTCAAAGAGGTAGGAGTAGAGGTAGAAGATATTGCCAAGCGCTTGATGGATTACGGTTACCATGCGCCAACGGTATCCTTCCCTGTGGCGGGAACCTTGATGATAGAGCCTACTGAATCTGAGACCAAAGCAGAGCTAGACAAGTTCTGCGATGCGATGCTTGCTATTCGTGCTGAGATCCAGGAAATTGAAGACGGTAAGGCTGACCGAATTGAGAATGTGCTTAAAAATGCACCACATACTGCTACCATGGTGTTGACTGGAAGCTGGGACTTACCTTATTCTAGAGAGAAAGCGGTCTTCCCTGCACCTTTTGTAAAAGAAAATAAATTCTGGCCTTCGGTTCGAAGAATCGATTCGGCATATGGAGATCGTAACTTGATTTGTAGCTGCATTCCTGTTGAGGAATACGCAAACTAAGTCAAGCAATTCCAAACAAAAGGCCCCGTATGGGGCCTTTTTTGTTGATGTCTTATACGTGTACGTGTCGTTCGGCATGGTAGGAAGATCGGACCAATGGACCTGATTCCACGTACTTTAATCCTCTCCGCAAGCCTTCTTCCTGGTAGTGTGCAAAAGTATCTGGATGGATAAATTCCGCTACTTCAATATGCATCTTTGTAGGTTGCAGGTATTGGCCTAGCGTAAGGATGTCGCAGCCATTTGCTGCCAAATCATCCATCGCCTGATAAACTTCTTCTTTAGACTCCCCAAGACCAAGCATGATCCCAGTTTTGGTGCGTTTGCCAGCGGCTTTGGTTAGCTTAATCTGCTCCAAGGAGCGCTCGTATTTTGCTTGTGGGCGTACCATTCGGTAAAGTCTACCCACGGTCTCCATATTGTGAGAGACTACTTCTTGTCCTCCTTCAATCATGCGGTAAAGCGCATCCCAGTTGCTTTTAACATCTGGAATAAGTGTCTCAATGGTGGTAGATGGGGATAACTCCTTGGTCAATACCACGGTCTGGTACCAAATTTCAGCACCTCGATCCTTCAGTTCATCTCGGTTCACGGAAGTGATGACAGCATGCTTTACCCCCATCAATTGAATAGCCTCTGCAACTCGTCTTGGCTCATCGGTGTCGTACTCATTGGGTCTACCTGTGGCCACGGCACAGAAGGAACAGGACCGGGTACAGACATTCCCCAAAATCATGAAGGTCGCTGTCCCTGCCCCCCAACATTCTCCCATATTGGGACAATTCCCGCTTTCACAGATGGTGTGTAATTTATGTTGATCTACCAGTTTCCGTACCTTGGCATATTCAGTCCCAACAGGTAGCTTCACGCGAAGCCAATCGGGCTTTTTACGTCTGGTGGCTTCTTCAGAAATTACAGGTAATTCAATCATAGCGTAATATTTGTACAAAGGTACGTTAGGGTCGATAAATTTGGGTATTTTTAATTATTTTCTGAATCCAAAAAAAAGTGTGAAGTAGGCTGACTGAAAGAATTGTCGGTTTTCGGCGCGAAGGATAAGTGGGATCTCTTTTTGGTAACCTTCCAATTGGTACCCAACTTCCAGTCCCGAGGCGTTACTTTTAAATACCCCAAATTCAAAGAAAAGGGCTGCTTTAGCCATTCCTCCGATAGCGAGTTCGGATTGACCTACTCCTTCCAGTAAACTTCCACTTCCCAAGATATTGAATTTACTTTGGTGAATGTCGGGGTTGTAGGGCTCTACTACGGTCTCTACACGGTTGAGTGCATATTGGATGAAGTACGGGGAAATGAGACCAAATGAAGGGCCTATTGCGGCTAAAGCAGAGACTTGGACACCCTGATTTGGTGCTTTTTTAAATAGGACAACCTCTCTACCGTAATGTGGTCGAATCGAATAGAGGTAGTTGGATTTCCCAAATATGTAATTATTACCTGTAACAGTGGTATAACGAACTTCTTTTGGATGTTTGACATTAGCTAGTTCAATTCCAAAAAAAGAAAATTGAGAATCATCGATTCGAGTTCCTATTTTGAGGGCAATACCCCCAATCATCCCCCCATTTGTATTTTTATTTAGCCCTAAAAGGTATTCTTTATCGTATTCGTAATTGCCTGTATCCTCTCGCTGCGCAAGTACAGGTAGCGAAAGGAGAAAGAAAAATAAAGGGAATAGGAAAATCAGCTTATTCATTCGCATTGGTCGAAAATAATGCCCTATTTTTGATTAGATATCTATATAACTGAATTTTAAAAGTAAGAGTTTATGCCCACTATAAAAAGTTCGTACCTAGGGAACTTGAGGACCCAAGCAAACCATGTTCTCTCTGGGAATGCATTGATAACTGATGCTCCACTAGATAACAACGGAAAGGGAGAAGCTTTTTCTCCAACTGACTTGGTTTGTGCTGCTTTAGGCAGTTGTATGGTGACGATTATGGGGATTGTCGCTGAGCGTGAGGGGATTTCCCTAGAAGGTCTTTCCTGGGAAGTCACCAAAATTATGGAAAGCAGTCCTAGAAAGATCAAAGAAATTCAAGTTGACTTTCATTGGTCTGGTACCCCATTTAGCCCTGCATTTAGTCAAAAATTAAAAAATGCTGCCCGAACTTGTCCTGTAGCTCTGAGTTTGGATCCCCTGCTTATTCAAACCATTAAATTTGATTTTTAAGTTGTCCTCGGATCCTACTCCTTTTTTCTAAAGATATAAACCCAAAAAACATGTCCTTTCTATTTGAAAGTTTTAGCGAATGGAGAAAATATGGCGAGGAGCAGTCGCTCTCCTTAGTAGATGTAGTACTTGACTATGAAGTAACTCAAAAAGGAGCTACTCAAGAGCAAATTTGGCAAGGGATACAGCAGGCCTACCTGGTGATGAAGGATGCGGTGAAGACAGGTTTGGAACAAGAAATGAGTTCCCGCTCGGGAATGATTGCCAATGGGGCTAAGAAAGTGTATACCAATCCCTTGACAGTGCTTTCTCCAGAGTTTCAACGATTGATCTCCAGAGCATTGGCTGCGAAAGAGGTCAACTCCTGTATGGGGCGCATAGTGGCTGCGCCTACGGCTGGTGCTTCGGGTATTCTTCCAGGTACTTTAGTGACGCTCCAAGAGATTCATGTTCTTCCCGATGCGCAAATTTGTGAAGGCTTGTTGATTGGGGCTGGCATAGCCTTAATCATTGAGCAAAAGGCAAGTTTGGCCGGTGCAGTAGGTGGTTGCCAAGCGGAGACGGGTTCAGCAGCAGCCATGGCAGCTGGAGCGATTGTCCATTGCTTGGGTGGGTCTACCGATCAACTTTTTAATGCAGTAGCCATTACCATTCAGTGCATGTTGGGGCTCGTATGCGATCCTGTAGCTGGCTTGGTTGAAGTGCCTTGCGTCGTACGAAATGCGAGTGCAGCGGCCATCGCATTCAGTTCGGCTCAAATCGCCTTGTCCAATGTCAGTGCAGTAATTCCTGTAGATGAATGCATTGAAGCAATGGGTGAAATTGGAACATCTATGGAAAGCCGCTACAAAGAGACGGCTATGGGCGGATTGGCTGCGACACTGACAGGCCAAGAAATTGCCAAGCGGGTTTTGATTCAAGATATTGAGATCCTTCCGGACCAAGAGTTACCTGAATAATGCAGCTATTACAGGTATAGAAAGTAGCCATTCGATAGAAAAACTAAAAAAAAGAGCCCAAGCCAAACTGCTAATCAGCATGTAGCTAAAAATTTTTCGCTTTGCTGAACCAAAAGACACTAAAATTAAGGTTCCTACGATGGGGGTCAGGAGTATGGGGGTTAAAAAAGCGATTCCTAGTTCTCCATAAGAGTTCCATACTTTTACAATTTTACGGTTTTTTGAAGTAAATATTTTTTTTCGTTTCCCATAGTTTAGGTAAATCCATTTTTTGATTTGCGTCCCAAGAAAGGTGAAAAGTGTAACACTACTCATCATGCCTAGGACGCTTACTCCAATAATTTGCCAGGGGCTGTATCCAGCCGCGGCTCCTAATAGTGGGCCTGCAACAAATTTGAACATAGAGAGTAGGTAGATCCCTACAAAGGTCAGGAATGCTTCATGCATACGAAAATCAACAGATAGAATGGGGTGGAAGTCGCATTAGTAAACACCTGCTAGCAGGCTTAATGCACTTTAAAAAACAACTATGGGTTTTATTTGGGCAAAAAAAAAGGTTGGAATTAATTCCAACCTTTTTTTTGTCTTTGAAAGATTATTTTACTTCGAAACTAGCTCTTCTTGCCATTTGTCTTGCATCAGCAGAAGATTTGTCTACTGAAGTGTCTTCTCCGTATCCTTTGTAGGATACTCTAGAGGCATCTACACCTGATGCGATGATCAAGTCGTATACTGCTTTTGCTCTGCTTTCAGATAGTTTGATGTTGTAATCTTCAGCACCTAACTCATCCGCGTATCCTTTTACTTCTACGGATACACCTGGATTTCTCTTCAAGAAGTTAGCGATGTATTGTGCGGAGCTAATAGAATAAGCCAATGGCTTTGAGCTGTCGAATGCATAGTATACATTTACGTAACCGTCATTAATGGCTTTTCTTAAGTAATCAACTTCGTCTCTAGTTACTTCTGTAGGACATCCGTTCGAAGCTGCAGCTCCTGGCTGGAATGGACACTTATCCAAGTGATCAGGGGTACCG
>JALRIY010000161.1 GCA_023255285.1 Algoriphagus sp. | reverse complement strand
GTTGACTACTCCTCCAGTGGCAGTGCTCACTTTATCGAGCACCTTTTTAAGTTGTGCAGTGGCGATAGTCGGCAAGAGTAGACTTACAAAAAAGAGTCCAAGGTAGATCGGTAGAATAAGAGATTTCATAGATGGAATTGTAGTTTTAACCATTTGAATATTCCAACGAAAACTACGACAAGAAAGATGAAGTCGGCTGTTTAAAAATCGAAGAAAGTTCTTCTTCTCGACACTTTAAGGTCTTGTAGGATGGACGATTTTACCCGGATGTCGATGTTATAGGAGGTAAATCTTCCAAAAGGAACCCAATTTAAATTCATTTGCCAGCAATGGAGGTCCCTTGCGATGCCGATCATAGTTTGTGTGATTTCCTTTGAATCAAAATTATACCCCGTATTAAAATTAACCTTCCATTTCTCAGAAATCGAAAGATCCCCACTTACATTCATTGCTTGGGTGATGTTGGTGGTATTGTTGACTTGCCGAGCATAGGCTAGGTTATAGCCGATAGCTAAGTTCCACGGGATATCCCAATCAATGTATTGGCTAGGATCAGCTACAATTCGGTTGATTTCATTTTCCACAAAGGCATTCATCACCCCGCCTTTCTGGATAAAATCTTGGGTTAGTTCATCTCGAACTTCGCCAGGATTTTGTCCATTTCGTGGATTTAAGGAAGCATTCATATTCAAAGAAGCATTTCGGATTGTACCGATACCCTGACCTTTTTTCCAAGCAAATTCTGGACTGCTTCTATAGCGTATTGTTCCATCTGATCCTAAGGTAGTTTGAATGGCATAGGGGTCAATGGTACTATTTAGGTTGATTGAAAGCTTTTGGTCAAAAAGACTCGTTCGTGCTGATACTTGCAAAGGAGAAAGCTGAAATGAGTCTGCAGCAAAATTGTAGGCCGTATTGATGTTTAAGGATTCAAGAAGTGGAATCTTTTTTGTTTCTCCCTCCGTACTGTCGGTATCTGTTCTGAGTTTAGCCTCCAGTACATTTCGTAAACCCAAGCTCAAGGCTCTAGATTCACCTAACGGAGCTTCTCCAAAAATAAGTCCTTGGTGTCTGGAATAGCGACGAAGTACCCCAGATTTGTCGGATTGTACTTCCTGGTAGTAGCCGTAGGCTGGGTCTGAAAAGTCTGGATTAAAGTTGAAACCAAAAGTGGGGGCCATGTGGTGGCGTATGGTTTGTAATTTTCCTTTTCCTCCAAAATTATAAAAACCATAAAAGTTGGTGTTCATAGCAAAGGAAGTGCTATAAAATCCCACACGATTGAATCCTTGCTCTTTTACTCGATCTACCTGGTTGGTGCTTTCATTGTAACTGTAATTGAATCGTTGCATGTACCAGAGTTCGGTGTAGTTGACGGAAGTAGTACCCGTAAAGTATTTGAATAAAGTAAAATTAGAACTTAGGGGGATTGTATTTCGAGCGCCGTTGTTCCCGTTTCTAAGGAGTAGCCCAAAGTTATCGGCATTGAAAGGAATGGTTTCAGGACCATCCGTAGCGCTGGTTTGCCCAAAGCTGTTTAGTCGGTTTGATATGGAGTTTTGAAGATTGAAGTTCCAAGCAATATTCAACGTTTTGAGGGGCTCAAATTTAACATTTTTGAATGGGCTTTGCCGGTTCATGTTGATGCCAACCGTGGGCAAATCCATCCTTACTTCCCCAGTTTGCACACTTTGAGAGTGGCGAAGGTTAGCAGAAAGGGAGAAGGGGGTGCCTGCAAATGTTTTGGAATAGGATACATTCGAACTTAAATCTCCAGTGACGTTATTCGCAAAATTGTTTGGATTGATGACGTTGTTGAAGTAGCTGGTGGAACCTGCATTGACCGAAGCAGAAAACTTACCTGTTCCTCGGGTAATAGGACTGTGGTTCCACTGTACCCGAAACGTGTTGTAGTTCAGGGGAATTAATTCTGTTTCTGGACTGACGAATTTTTGAAAATCGATATTAAAACCACCATTGTATCTGTATTTTTTGGTGTACATGGCCTGGGATTTGACCCCCCAGCCTCCTTTGGAGTAGACATCCCCTGTGACACGCAAGTGTATGTAATCGTTAAATGCAAAATAGTAGCCCAAATCTCTCAAACTCAATCCTCGAACCTGTTCGCGTCCATAAGAGGGAAAGATAATCCCTGAAGCCTTTTCCTCGGGAGTATCCGGAATCAGACCGAAGGGAAGGCCAAGGGGAGTAGGGATGCCGTTGAAGTACAAGTTGAAAGGGCCTGAAACCACCTGTTTGCCTGAAATAGATTTGATTTTGGAAGAAGAAATGTGCCAGTGAGGCTTGGTTAGTTTGCAGGTCGTGTAGTAGCCATGGTCTAAGTACACACTGCCATCTTCAGTTTTTTTGATGGTAGTACCTCGGAGTACCCCATCCTGCTGCTCGGTCACTACATCCTTGATAATTGCTTTTTGGGTTTTAAAGTTGTACCGCATCTCTTTCCGGATTTCATAGACCGAATTTCCATCTTTAAAAAATGGATTACCAGAAACTACCCCCAAGCTATCTACAATTCCCGAAGCATAGAGTTCGGAGTTTTTCCAGTCGATGACGATGCGGTCGGCATCTAGGCGCATGGTTCCGTACTCAAACCAGGCATTTTTGTAGAGGTAGACTTTGTTTTCGGTAAAGTCCGTAATGATACTGTCTTCTGCGAAGTAAAGAATTTCAGTTTCAATTCCACTTTTAGGCACATTATTTGCCGAATCAACTTGTGTAAGTGTATCTAGCTGGACTAGAGTGGTATCAAGTAGAGGTGCAAGGGTTGGGATTGAAGCGCTTGTTTTTCTTGCCCGTTGTGGCCGACTACCTTGCTGTGCAGAGGCCTCCAAATGGATGCACCAACTTGTAAGAAGGATAAAAAAAAGTATCCGAATTCTCGCCACCCTTGCGTTCGCTTTTAGTATTTTTGAAATTAATTTCGTGTAAAGTTAACTCGATTGCCCTCATGGAAAGGTTTAAAACCAAAAAAAATCTGTTAAGATTTCTAATTTTAGTTCCCTTTTTATTCGGTGGATTTATTCCGAATGAGACCATGATGCCTGCTATTCGTATGCGAAAAATCGTATTGGACGCAGGCCACGGAGGAAAAGATCCAGGAAATATTGGTTCCAAAGCCAGAGAAAAAGATATCAATCTGTCGGTAACGCTTTTGGTAGGAAAGTACATCAAAGAAAACATGCCTGATGTAGAAGTTATTTACACCCGCTCTGACGATAGTTTTCCCGCCCTCAAGCAGCGCCCAATTATTGCTAATGTCAACAAGGCGGATCTATTTGTTTCCATTCACTCCAATGCAGCGGCCAATAAATCTGCCTTTGGTACAGAAACTTTTGTAATCGGGACCAAGCACTTTGAAGCGAATTTTGACATCATAAAAAAAGAAAATTCTGTAATCCTGCTGGAAGACAACTACAAAGAAGAATACGAAGGCTTTGACCCTACTTCTCCAGAGTCTTACATGATGTTTAACCTGATGCAAAAAGCCTATGTAGGCAATAGCATTGCTTTAGCAGATCGCATCGAGACACAATTTAGAGATAGGGTAGGGCGAAAAAGTCGGGGAGTGAAGCAGGCCCCACTTTATGTGTTGTGGACACCGTCCATGCCAAGTGTGTTGGTGGAACTTGGTTTTCTATCCAATTCGGAAGAAGAACGCTTTTTGATGACTAAACAAGGTCAGGAGTACATGGCATCGGCCATTTATCGCTCTATCAAGGCCTATAAAGAGGAAATTGAGATCAACTAAATTAACATAGTCGGAATGAAAACCTTCTTGGATTCAGGGAGGTTATTTTTAAAAATAGTGCCGAAGCCCCTAGCTGACGTAGATGCTTGCTTTTAATTTTATAATCACAATTTATTTCCATGCTTTCTCCTTCTCAACTTGATGCTTTAATTTCCCTTCTAGACGACTCAGACTGGGAAGTAAAGCAGCATGTTCGTGAAAAATTGATTGGCTTAGGTGCTGCAGTAATTCCAGTATTGGAGCAAAAATGGGAGGAAAGTTTTAATCCGATTCTTCAAAAGGAATTGGAAGACTTAGTGCATGATTTGCAGTTTGGATTAGTCAAACAACGATTGACTGATTGGAAAGCTTCCCAAAATCAGGATTTACTGGATGGTCTTTGGATCCTTAATACCTACCAATACCCGGATTTAGAGCTAGAAACATTGAAAGCAGCAATTCATCAATTGTATATAGAAGCTTGGACGCATTTTTCACCTGATTTGCAACCCTTGGACCAGGTGAAAATTTTGAATCATGTATTTTTTAAGCAGCTTCAATTTTCAGGCAATACCAAGAATTTTCACTCTCCAAGTAATAGCATGCTTTCTGCGGTGCTGGAGTCAAAAAAAGGAAATCCCATTAGCTTGTGCAGTATTTATTTATTGGTTTCCCAGAAACTTGGTTTACCGATTTATGGGGTTAATCTCCCCAATTTATTTGTGCTTATTTACCAACAAGGAGAAACTAATTTTTACATCAATGCCTTTAACAAGGGGCTTGTTTTTTCAAAAAAGGAAATTCAGAATTTTTTGGAGCAACTTAAAATAGATCCACTACCTGTTTACTTTGAGCCATGCACTAATTTGGCAATTGTGCTAAGATTTTTAAAAAATCTTGCAACAGCATTTGAACATCTTGGAGAGTCTTCAAAACTAGGAGAAGTCAAAGAGCTCTTAGAAATTCTAGTTGCCTAATAGGATCGGATGGTGCATCCTACTGCTCTAACTTGCCCTACGCCTGGGGTTTCACCTCGAAGGACTTGCAATATTGCCTGCTCAAGGTAGCGTGCAGTTACGGCAGTTTCCAATTGAGCATTGTTGTCAATAGCACCTTTATACACTACCTCCACCCCACCGGAAGTTGGGCGGAGCAAGAGTGCTTCAGGAATTTTACTGGCTTTAAAATAAGTAGTCCAAAGTTGGTTATCGTCGACCAAGTAGGGGAGATTTAGTCCGTTTTCGGTGCAGTAAGTACGCAATTCCTTCAAATCATATTCAGATGAAGAACGGTGTGGATTGACTAGCGCGAATCCAATTCCTTGGCTTTCAAACTTGCTCTTCACGGCTTTAATTCGATTTTCATACAAGCTTGCAAAAGGACAGCTGGGATCATGAAAAACCAAAACCAACCCCCTTTCTTTGACCAGTGCTGCTGCTGATTTTTGAGCGCCAGAAACTACCTCGATAGCTATGAGGGAGTTCAATGATTGACTTAGGCCGCTTAGGACAGATCCAAAGAAAAGTAAAAGGGTTATACAAGTTATT
>JALRIY010000160.1 GCA_023255285.1 Algoriphagus sp. | reverse complement strand
TGAGCAATTGGTTCAACGGAGGACATGTAACCCCTAACCACCTGTTGTTCTTGATAGCCAAGGTTACCTGCTCCATAACGGACCCAAATCTTTGCCCCTAATCCCATGGGATTTGAATTTGGACCCACAAGCTGAATTCGCAAATAGTTGGGTCTATCCTGTTGCTGATTCAACTTGTTTTCAAATACAAAAGCAGGATCATTGATGTTATTCACAACATAATCCAAATCGCCATCTAAATCCAAGTCTACAGTGACTGCACCGTTAGAAAAAGAAGGTTGATTTAACCCCCAAGCTACCCCAACATCCTCGAAAGTTAGGTCGCCTCGCTGTCGGTAGGCATAATTTGGAATTTTTACAATTGGAATAGAGTCCAATAGCTGGCGTACGGAAGCAATATTACCTACGTCAGCACGATAATTGGCGAAATCCTTGTCAGTAATATCTCTAGGAAACCCGTTGGTAACCACTAAGTCCCGATGACCATCGTTATCCAAGTCAGCAAACAAAGGTGCCCAACTCCAATCCGTTTGGTATACACCTGCACGCATACCAACCTCAGTAAAGGGAAGACCAGGACCATTATTGACATGAAGCATATTGCGAACGTATTGGTAATCATAGCCAAATTCTTCGTTGTTTAGGTACGTTTGATAACTATTCTTACCTATGGTAGTCTTTTTACGGTAGCTATCCTCTCCTAGCATATCGATAGTAATCAAGTCAGGCATTCCATCATTATTCACATCGGATAAATCCGACCCCATAGAAAATTGACTTTGATGCCTCAATAATGCCTTTGTTTGATTGGTAAAAGTCCCGTTTTGATTGTTGAGATAGAGGATATCATTGGTGATGTAATCATTACTTACATGAATATCCGGCCATCCATCATTATTGACATCTCCAATAGCCAGCCCTAATCCAAATCCTTCGTAACGGATACCTGCTTCCAAGGTCACATTGGTGAAAGAACCATCTCCATTATTTCTATAAAAGGAATCGTTATTTATAGCCGACCCATCCGTGACCTTTGCTCTAAAATTGGTAGGCTTGGCCACTAATTGCTCGTTATTGAGCACATACAAATCTAAGTCTCCATCCAAATCATAATCCAGAAATGCTGCCCCCATTGAATTTCCGGCATCGGCAATTCCATACTGACGCCCCATTTCTTTGAAACTTATCCTTCCATAAGCATCTTTTCCTTGGTTTACAAAAAGTAGATTATCTCGCTCCCCAGGTCCTTTTTTCATGGCAGCAGCCACATAGATATCCAACCATCCGTCCTGGTTGATATCTACAACTACAGCACCTGTACACCAATTTCCTGGCGCCAGAATACCTGCTTCTTCTGATACGTCTTCAAATTTAAAATCCCCATTATTGAGGTAAAGACGATTGGAAACTTGATTTCCAGTAAAAAATAGGTCTGGAAGACCATTGTTATCAAAATCAGCAGTAGCTACCCCTCCCCCATTGAAAATATATTCATCTGTCAAAATATTGAAGCTATCTGTTTCAGTGAGCTGATTCACAAACATGATTCCAGTTTCCTCAGGAGTCTTCAATTCAAATAAAGTCGGGGCTTTCTCACAAGCGCTAAAGGAAAGAAAAAGAAGGTAAATTGGACTAATTCGGAGAAATCGCATAGGTTTCAGAATGCATTTGAACAAGAAATTTACCACTTTTTAAAACCAAAAAAAAGAAACAAAAAAAAGGAGAAGGTCTTAAACCTTCTCCTTTAATTAGAAAATAAATTCGGGATTAGAATCCTGGATTCTGTGTAAGAATATCAGTACCCACCAAGTCAATTTGGTCTTGAGGGATCGGAACCCACTTATACTTATCTGTGTAAGTTGCTCCACCAAGAGCGGAAGAAAGCTTAGCACCGTCATAAGCAAAATAAAAATCCAATTCCTGCTTGGCAGTACCCCAGCGCTGAAGGTCATAGAAACGGTGACCTTCCATACCCAATTCGAGAAGTCTCTCGTGACGAACTGCAGCTCGAGCAACATCCTTATCTGTCCAAGGAGCTGTATAAGTGCTTATCTGGTAGTTTGCAGCATCGCTGCCATCATCACGCTTCAAGAATGAATTGATAGCTCTTGTACGTACACGGTTGACATATTCGCGCGCTTTCTCTGCGCTACCTACTTCGATTTCAGCTTCTGCAGCAAGCAAAAGAATGTCTGCAAAACGGATAATCATGAAGTTGATACCGGTATATCCAGGAGTCCAAGAAGAGTTGTCCTGGAAAGTTCCTTTTTCAGACTTAGCATACACATACTTTCGTGGGGAGTAAGGTCCTGCATTCGGCTGATTACGGATCCAAGCTTGACCTGGGTGATCCATCCAGTCCAAATAAGGAATACCTCTACGCCCTACTGTATGATCCAATCTTGGATCAAGTGGACCAGCATCTGGAGTGAAAGCAGCTCCTGAAGCCACACCCATGTCGTTCTTAACTTCGTTTGCAGCACTATTGTAAGACTTGTCCAAAAGTGGAAGTCCGTCCTTAGTTCTAAACGCATTTACGAACGTAAAGCTTGGCTGGAAGAATCCACAGCAGTTACCTGGACCAGCAGGTCCAGTATTGTAAGGGAAGTTCAAGTCAAACTCAGGGTTAGCATTTGCGACAGAGCCGGTATTTGCAGAAGACTGATACGCCCAGATAGACTCCTGGTGGTTATCATTCTTGCCACGGAACATATCGTCGTAGTAAGGAACTAAATCGTATTTCAAGCCATTAGAAGTAACACCATTAGCGATTACATCGTCAAACAAGGCTTTTGCTTTGGCATATTCCTTCGTATACATGTAGACTTTACCTAGGTAAGACTTCGCAGCCCAAACATTTACACGACCAACCTGAGGCTGAGTTGCAGGAAGCTTTGAGATAGCAAATTCTAAGTCAGCGATGATGAAAGGCCACAAGTCCTTGTCATTTTTCACTTCTTCCAAACCGCTTCCGTAATCTACTGTCTCGTCCACATAAGGAGTACGATTGTAGTCACGCGCAAGTTCAAAATAGAAATGTGCTCTCAAGAATCGTGCTTGTGCAGAAAGTCGAGCTTGGTCATTTGCGGAAATTGCATCACCTGCTTTCGCTAATAATCTCAATACATTGTTTGCTCTTGCAATACCTTCGTAAGCAACGTTGTACTTTGAACCCATATCTCCCCCTGCAGCAACATTTTCAAAACGCTGTATAGGATTGATGGACGTAAAGTCACCTGGGTCAGTTCCTTTGTTGGCCTCACCCCCTCTAATACTACCCCACACCCAGTTGGATGGAGACCCTAATCTGTTGCCACGTCCGTTTACTTGGGAGTAGGCCGCGATCAATGCTGCGTCTAGACCAGCTAAAGAAGAAAGCTGATTTTCAGACAATTGACCAACCGGCGGAACTTCCAAGAACTCCTCGCTACAACTCACTGCTACTAGCATCGCTCCGGATGCGAGTAGGGCACCGATTTTTAATTTGAAATTTTTCATTTATTTAATCAATTATAGTTTCTATAACTCGATTCAAAATTAATTGTTTGGCTTAGAAGCTCAAATTCACACCGAAAGTCCAACCTCTAGTAACAGGGTAGTTTCCGATATCAATACCGAACGTCAAGTCAGCGTCACCACCAACAGCCGGATCCAAACCTTCATAACCTGTTAAGGTAAATAGGTTGTTTACAGAAGCAAAAACTCTTGCTCTTTCCATTTTCAATTTCTGCAATACACTAGCAGGTGCTGAGTAGCCCAAAGTCAAGTTCTGTAATCTTAGGTAAGATCCATCTTCCACATAGAAAGAGTTGGCTACGTTAGAAGTAGAGAAGTTGGAAACTCGCTCCACTACAGGAATAGTTGCATCCAAGTTTTGAGGAGTCCAAGCATTCTTCAAACGATTGGAAATTGCAGCACCCTCAAAAGTCTGGAAGAAGTCAGTAAACCAACGAGACTGGTTCCAGATTTCGTTACCAATAGAGGTATACAAGTAGGCAGAAAGGTCAAATCCTTTGTAGCCTACAGTAAAATTCATACCCCCTGTAAAATCAGGAACTGGATTTCCAAGGAATACGCGATCGTCTGGAGTGATTTTACCATCCTTGTTCACATCTTCAAACTTGAAGCGACCAGGAGCGGCACCATCTTGAGTAGCATGGCTTGCTACATCTTCCGCATTTCTAAACAATCCAAGTGTGTTGTATCCAAAGAAAGAGGAAAGTGGCTGACCTACTGCATTACGGATTGGCTGAATACCTCGATAAGAGGGGTTAACAGAAGTAATGAAGCCCAAACCAGGAGACAACGAAACAATCTCGTTTTTCAAAGTAGAACCGGTAACGGTCAACTCATATGTCAAATCTGTGGTCAAATTACCTCTAGTAGTTACCAAAAGGTCTAAACCTCTGTTCAACATTTCTCCAATGTTTACTGCTGGAGGGGAAGCATTGCTACCCGCAGTCAAAGGAATTGGCACTGTAAACAACAAGTCTTTGGTGTCTTTCTTCCACCAGTCAAAGATCACATCCAAACGGCCGTTGTAGAAGGTACCGTCAAACCCGATGTTTTGCGTTACAGCAGTTTCCCACTGAGCATTAGGGTTACCAATTCGAGATCTTCTGAAACCAATGACTGCTCCGGAGTTAGAACCTGTAATATCGTAAGAAGATGCACCTACGTTACCTGCGAACAAAGAGAATTGGTTGTTCGGATCTACGTTGTTGGAGTTACCCATTTGACCCCAACCACCACGGATTTTCAAATCATCAATCCAAGTTGCTCCTTGAAGGAAGGACTCAGAAGACACCCTCCATGCGGCAGAAAATGCTGGGAATACACCGTATCTCGCATTTGCGCCGAATCGAGAAGAACCGTCGCGACGAACTACCGCACTCAAGATGTACTTGTCATCATACGTGTAGCGTAATTGACCAAAGTAAGAGTTAAAGTTAACTCCTTTGAATTGGTCAGAGTTTACTTGACGCGTACCTACTGGAAGGTTGGAGATCGTAATGAAATCTGGGTCAGTAGAGAATGGATTTTGTCCATTGGCACTTATGTTTCTTCCAGCACCAGAGTTCAAAGCTTCTTGACCTACCAATACATTGAAGTCATGCTTATCAATCTTCTTTTTGTAAGATAGGGTATTGGTGAAAGTCCATCCAAAAAAGAAACCAGCTCCTTCGTTGTATCCAAACGCAGAGTTGTTCTCTGAGTTTTCGTATTGAAGTCTAGAATAGCCATAGAAATAGTAGTTATTGTATTGTCCACCCACAGAACTTCTGAAGGTCAGGTCATCAATAAT
>JALRIY010000015.1 GCA_023255285.1 Algoriphagus sp. | reverse complement strand
CCTTTGTGTCAATTTTTCGGATAAACTTTTTGAAGTTTGCAGCTGCATGAGCTTTTAATTGGTCTGTAAATTCTTCGAGACTTTTTCCAGTAAAGTAGTATCCTGAGGGTATAGTGAATACATTTTGGAAAAATAATTCTGTTTTTATGCCTTGTTTTTTAGCCCATAAAATACCCTCCTCTAGCGCAATTTTTGAATGCTCAGAAAAATCACTAGGTACTAAGAGTCTGGTGAATTTTGGTTTGGCATCTTCTGGTACGAGAAGTAAAGAACAGGATGCTCGTCGAGCCATCCGTTGAGAAGCTACTCCGGTCCCAACTAGGGTTGTTTTTTTTCCTAAAAGGATTAAATCAACAGATTTTTCTTCAGCTAATTTTAAAATCTTTTTTGAAAGATTTCCTTCTTTTACCACAAAGCTAACCTCGAGTCCTTTCTGAGGATCCGAATACTTTTGAACTGTATTTTCCATGGCAGTTCTTCTTTCATCCACCATTTTTTCAATCAGATCAGGAAATTCCTCTAGCATCTCTTTGGGTAGCCCAAAGTTTTTAATCACGTTCGTAAAGTAAATTTTTTTCACCTGATTTACTTTTGCAATTGCGCCAGCAAAAGCGATTAAGGTTTGATCCAATGGACTTTGGTCCAGGCAAACAATCATTTTTTTTATTGGATACATGGTTACTTCCGTTACAAGGGTAAAAGTAATCTTTGTTAAATATTCTTAGGGTAGCTATAAACATATTTTTTCTGTATCCCTCAAAAAAAGCCCTCTACTAGGTACTCTTCTTTTTAAAATTGGAGTTATCGGTGCCGAGTTAGTACGGAGTGGGATTTGAAAAGGCTCTTTTCAAAGATTTGGTTTTCAAGTAACCAAAGGGAACGTTATATTTGTGTAATCCGGGCCGTCGACTTGTTCGAACTTCACAAATTAATATCAATACCGAGTAAAGCCCCTTCAAAATCAGGCCTCACTCTGTCCCGAAAGCAATCGGGGTGGAGCCTCGCTCAAAAAGCAGGATAACAGTGGAAGGTTGCGAAATCAAGGCAGCTCAAATCTTGTCAAACTAGAGGTTTCGTAACACTCTTAGGTCCGGATTATTTTCCCCTATTTTTTAACCATACCCACTCTTCTTTGCCCACCCCAAATAAAGCGGAACATCCAACAAATACACCGATTACAAGGAGTGAAGTTGAAACTATTGATAATAGTGGATTGCTAAAATCTGGGCTCAAGTATAAGGAGGCTACTGTAAGAATTCCTGCCCCTAAAATTTTTAGGGTTTCTAGACTAAATGGATCTAAGTTTAGCTTCCATTTGAGGTAGCCATACTTGACTAGGTTGTAGACGAGCATGATTGCTGCAGAACCTACAGCGGCTCCTTCTATCCCCAATAAAGGAATCAAAAAATAGTTTGTAGCGATCAGCATAATACTCATGCTTACGGTCAAAATCAGGTTGAATCGGTAGTAAGCCGAGAAGACTAAAATCTCTGAATTTAAGGAAAAAGCTACATCTACTAATTTACCAAGAGCAATAATCAAGACGACCCATTTCCCAGTTTGGTAGATTTCCCGATTGGGCACAAAGTGGTAAATCGAGTCAATGTTGGCCCAAATAAGTGCGAAGAGAAGCAGGCAAATGTAGAGCTGACGATTTGATAATTGCCGGTAAAGGAGGTTGATTTCTTGAATTCGTTGCTGTGCAAAATGATCAGCAATCAAGGGCATAGCTACTTGGGAAATTGCTCTCCGTGGAAGTTCGATCACCAAAGCCATATAAAAGGCAATGGAATAGATGGCATTGGCTTCCAAACTCAGCATGGAGCTGATCATGACCGAGTCAATTTTTAGGATGAGAGTGGAGGCAGCTGTTGCTAAAAAGGTCAGTAAGCTGTATTTGAGAAGTGAACTTTTAAAACCCCTCGGAAACCTACTCCAAGAAAAATCGAATTTAAACACCCCTAGCCAAACCATATAAATGGTAACCCCAAGCATTGATAGCCCATACACCAATACCAGCCCTTGCATTACCTGGTCAAAACCAATACACTTGAGTAAGTAAAGTGCTACTAAGACGGAGGTAAGTAATCGAAGGAATACTTCTCTGAAGAAGGTGGGAATACCTACTTTCACATAGGATCGAGCAAAGGCATCAAGAATGCTATTCCAAACAGAAAATAATGCGATAAACAAGACGATGCTAAGGAAATTGATGACTTCCGGGGAATTGGAGGCAAATAAGGAGACTATCTCTTCCTTGAAACCGAAAAAAAATACGGATACCAAGCCAAATCCCAAGAAGGAAAAGAGCAAGCTAAAGGTAAGCAAGGCGGCTTGGTTCTGTTCTAGCTTGGGGAAATAGCGTGTGATTCCATGTCCTAAACCCAACTGCGCAAAAGGTACCAGAAGTAAACCTAGATCTTGAATGGTACGGAAGATCCCCAGTTGCGTACTATCTAAAGCATATGGATAGAGCCACAGCACGTTGATATAGCCTAGTACTACGCCGACATAAGAAAACAAGGTAGTTTGTATGCTTTGAAAAGCTATTTTTCGCATACGTCAATATTCATTAAAAAAAATGGGAAATCCATGCCCTAGAAAAGCGTTTAGGATTTGGCACAGCGATCACATCCTGAACCTCCACTAGGCTTTTGGAGGAATTTGCGAATCAGGTAATAGCTAGCTCCTATCAATGCAAGAAGAACGAGAAGTTGTTGTTCCATTTTAGGAGAAAATTAGGTAAGTAATCCATGCCATTGAATAAGCCAGTAAACTCATATATAGGGTTTGAATTAGTGGCCATTTCCAACCTTTTGTCTCTCTTTTTACAACGGCTAAAGTACTCATGCATTGCATAGCAAATACATAAAAGACGAGCAAGGAGTAGGAGGTAGCTGGATTGAACGTTTTTTCTCCAGTATTTGCATTTACTTGAATAGCTAGTTTTTCTCGGATGGTAAGTTCGTCTTCCAAGTCTCCTCCGATGCTATAAATGGTTGCGATGGTGGAGATAAATACCTCACGAGCGGCGAAAGAAGTGATAAGGGCTATACCTATTTTCCAATCGTACCCAAGTGGTTGAATGGCTGGCTCAATGGTTCTTCCCATGATGCCGATAAACGAATTTTCTAACAAAAGCGAATTAGTTTCTGCTTCAATGATATCTATTTGTTCGGGACTAGTTGCTAATGCCAATTGGTCTGATCCTTGTTGACGGATTTCTTCCATAGTGGTAGGAGGTCCATAAGATGCCAATACCCAAAGGACAACGGAAATAGCCAAAATCACTTTACCAGCTTCAAAAACGAAGGTTTTTGACTTTTCTACCATCGTAATACCTACGTCTTTCCAACGAGGAAGCCGGTAGGAGGGGAGCTCAGTCATTAAAAAACTTTTTTCTTCAGATTTTAGAATAAGTTTTAAGAGAAATGCTGTTCCCAATACCCCAAATACGCCTAATAAATAAAGACTTAATAGTGCGAGTGCCTGAAGGTTTACCCAACCAAAAAGCATCTCTTGAGGTACACTTAGGCCAATAAGAATGATGTAAACAGGAAGCCTAGCCGAGCAGCTCATTAGCGGTGTGACTAGAATGGTAATTATTTTTTCTTTCCAGTTGGAGATATTTCTAGCTGCCATGACCCCTGGAATGGCACAGGCAACACCAGATACTAGCGGAACGATGCTTTTGCCATGTAACCCAAATGGCCGCATCCATCGGTCCAAAAGGAATACGACCCTAGACATGTAGCCCGTATCCTCCAAAATGGCAAGAAATCCAAATAAAAGTGCAATTTGGGGAATGAAAATAACTACACCTCCAATACCAGGAACAATTCCTTCTGCCAATAATCTGGTTAATGGGCCTTCTGGCAAGGCGGTCAGCACTTGTCTACTGATGTCGGCAAAAAAACCGTCAATCCAATCCATGGGATAAGTAGCCCAAGAAAATAGGGTTTGAAAAATCAAAAATAACACTCCAATAAAAACGAGATACCCCCAAAATGGATGTAAAATTACTTTGTCAAGGCTTGATTTTGGTTTTGGGGTAGCTTTCTTAGTTAATACTTTGGTAACTAAATCTGTAATTTTTTTGTAACGAATTTTGGTTTCCTCTAATTGGGCTTCTTCGAGATTAAAGCCATTTTCGTCTAGGGTTTGCTGTAACCAGTTTCTTTTGGGCTCAGTTATGGACTTGTCCTTGGCACCAAATCGAATCATTTGATACGCTTGGTAGCGATTGGATAGCTCAAATTTTTCTTTTACTTGATCTAGTAAGTCAGCTGGTAGGACTTCAAGAATATCAATAAATTGTGAGCCTTTCGAAAAGTTTCGCTGCTGGATAATTTCCTTAATAGGTGCCAGACCTTTTTGATTTCGAGCATCTGTCTGCAATATTGGAACCCCAAGCTGCTTGAACAATTCGTAGCTACTGATCTCAATGTTTTTTGCGGCAGCTAAATCTGCCATATTGAGCAGGATAGTTAATTGTACTCCTAAGTCAATCAACTGAGTTGCTAAGAAGAGTCCACGAGATAATTGGGTAGAGTCAATCACCATCAAGACAAAATCAGGCCTCTTTTCGAGCGATGTATTATTTAATACCCGATGTGCAATGATTTCGTCCTCTGAATTTGGGAAAAGGCTGTAAGTTCCTGGTAGGTCAAGGATTTCAAAATTTTCGCCTTGAATTTGGATTGTCCCTGTTTTCTTATCTACGGTAACACCTGGGTAATTTCCAATTTTTTGGTTGAGTCCCGTGAGGTAATTAAAAATAGTGGATTTACCTACATTGGGATTACCAATGATTGCAATTTGGGAGACGGCCTTATTTTTTGTGTCCATAATTAGGAAACTAATTCAATTCGAATTAAAGCAGCCTCATTTTTTCGTAAAGCAAGTAAGGTTTCTTCCAATTGAAATGCCATTGGACCATCAGATGGAGCCTTGTGCTGGAGAGTGAGCTGTTTTCCAGGAAGAAATCCCAGTTCCATTAAATTGATTTTTAATGGCGAAGCACTGATTTCCACGATTTTTCCTGATTGATTTAGCGTAAGTTGGTCTGCAGTCATGAAGCATTTCGAACCTTAGCCCAAAAGTAGGTGTATTTGGAATGAATCTAAAGAAAAATAAGCAAGAAATTTTTAAAAATATCTTGAGCACAAAGATGTACTTAAAGAGTTGCTCTTAGGGAAAATTGAAAATTTCGTCCTGGACTTACTATTCCGGAACTGTAGCCTCGGTACTGTAGGTTAAAAAGGTTTTCAATTCCAGTATTCAGTTGGATTTTTGGATTGATTTGTAGGCGTAATGCCAAGTTGCAAATCAGCCACGATGGAGAGAAAGGATTGCCCGCTGCATCGATGGCATAGATAGCTTTTTTGGCAATTTCCTCTTGGGGCATTTTTTCATACGGCATTGCAGCACTGTACTGGGCACTTAACTCTAAGGTTCCTTTTTTTCGTTGGTACCTTAATTTACTTGCCCCAAAAGCAGGTGGAGCGTGTCGTGATGGGCTAGTAGAGGTGTCGTCCAATTCTTCCACTCCTTTTTGCCAGTTGTACGTTGAACTAAGCAAAAAGTGCCGTGATAGGGCGTATTCAACTCCAGCTTGGATCCCATTAATTTTTGCAAACGCAGCGTTCTGTATGGAAAAAAGGGAACTCATTTCTCCATTGTAGGACCATTCTGATTGTCCATTCCAAGTGGTTGGTCTCCTTACCATTGCATTATCTAAGTAGGTATAGTATCCTGTGATATCTAATTTCAGCGTTCCAGAGAAGAATTGCTTGTTGATATTGATTTCAGCATTGTAGGCATATTCTGGCTTTAGCCTGGAATTAGGTACCATAAGACTTCCTGGCTGGGAATCAAAAATTTTACCCATATCGTCTACATTTGGTGCACGGAACCCTGTGGAAAGTTGAGGGGAGATACTAAGGCTTGGATCTGGCTGGTATACCAGTCCTACATTTCCAGTGACGGATTGGTAGCTATCGTTAACTTCTTGAAAGGGAAGGGGGTAGAAGTTGAAATTATTTTTAAAATCAGCTTCTATTCCGTTGATGTTGTACCTCATTGCAGCTTGTATTTTCAAATAGGGGTTCAAAGGAGCAAGGTAATTTCCATAAACTGCCCAGGAATCCCAAGTGGCCAAAGGATACCTAGAAGAAGCTTCCGACTCTTGATTACTATCAATGTTTAACATTTTTCCTTTGGAGTCGACTTGATTAATTACCGCCTCAAAACCATAATTCAAGAGATGGGAGTTGAAGACAGTTTTAATAAAGTCGGCATTCAAGGATGAAGCAAAAACCTTTTCCATCCGTTCAAATTGGTTCGGAGTACCAAGACGTCGCTCAATTCGACTTTCTTCAAAGTGTTGTACAGCAGCACTAATTTTGGCTTGATCGAAAAACAAGGTAGGTGCCTTAATTTTCCAGTTGAGCTGTTGCATCATCCACTTCTGAGGTCCATAATCCCAGCGGGCAAATCGTAATTTTCCATCCCGCTTTTCAATCAATCGATCGTAACGTGGTAGCGTACTCGTGGTAGAGTAGTGAAAGCCATAGTCAAGGGTCGATGTGGGGGATACTTTTAAACTAATCTTTTGAAGTAAATTAACTTGTTGATAGCCCGTGCCTAGTTGCTTTCTTGGATTTTGATTTAAAATCTCTTGATCCACCCCATTAATTCTTTTAACAAAGTTGTTACGTAGGTACGTGAATTGTCCCTTGTTTTTACCCATGGTAAGATCTCCAAAATCAAAATAGGAGAGACTACTTACAAATGCCCATTTCCCTTTTCCATATCTTAAATCTGCATGGATCGTTTTCTCGCTGTAGGCAGAGGAGAACCTGCTTACCAAATTCCCCTGTAGATGTTGATTTTCATGATCAGGTCGTAGTGTTTCAAATACCATGACACCCCCAATCGCATCGGAACCATACATTACTGCTCCAGGGCCAAATAGAATTTCTGTGTTTTGTAGTGAAAATGGGTCAATAGAGATTACCTGTTGCAGGTTCCCGCTTCTAAAGATTGCCGTATTCATGCGAACACCATCAACGGAATACAACAATCTATTTGCTGAAAACCCACGGATCATCGGGCTTCCTCCTCCTAGCTGGCTTTTTTGAACGAATACTTCTCCACTTGTTCCTAACCAATCGGCGGTTGTGACAGGATTGCGGAGGTTGAGCCATTCCGCGTCCAACTGCCTTACTTTCCCTGAGATATCTCCTTCGTTTTGATTCCACCTGGAGGCTGAAATTATTGTTGTGGTTAAGGTTAGCGAAGTGGCATCGAGGTATATCAAGTAATTCATTGCCGCTAATTCTTCCCAGGAAAGGGTTTGACTTAGGTATCCGAGTCTAGAAAAGGTAAGGGGATTTTTAGTAGTAAAATGGGATAAGTTTGCACCCCCTTCCTCAGAGGTAGCGGTAAATTCTTTGGACTTTTTATCAAAGATTTGAACTCCAGAAATGGCCTTTTGATTTTCGCGATCGAAAACGCGGAGTTCTTGACCCGAAGTCAGAATGCTCGTTCCTAAGGTTAGGAGTAGGTAATAAATCCAGAATTTCATTAAAATACCAAAGCTCAAAATTAGCAAATGAATTCAAGGGAAAGAAGGAAGATTTAGATGAATGGTTACTTTTGAATTTACTAGTTTACTCTTCCTGACTCCAAGATTAAGGCTAGATCGATTTTTAGAGAAACTGGCAAAAAAAAACTGAAAAATGTCAATCTGAAATTTTTCAGTTTTTTAGTAATTGGATGGAAAGTTGGTGGTCATGCTTTTCCTCTAAGCATCAAGTTCCAATACATAAATGGGAGTCCATATTTTTTTAGGAGCCACATGCTGTATTGTTCTTTTGTGGTATCCACAAATTTAGTAATCAAAGGGTCACTATCTTTTACGTTATCGTATTTGAATTCGCATAGCAGCATTTTGTCGTAATCGGTGACAATAGGACAGGACGAATACCCGTCGTAGGAAGAGGTTCCTGCTTTTCCTTTTGCAATCATCTCAAGTAGATTTTCTACCAATACAGGTGCTTGTTTGCGTATTGCAGCCCCTGTTTTTGCAGTAGGAAGGTGTGCAACATCGCCAATACAAAATACATTAGGGAATCTTTTGTGCTGCATTGTATGGAAGTCTACTTCTACCCATCCTTTGCCAGGACCCTCTTGAATGGCAAGCGAAGATTCTTGAATGAATTTGGGTGCTGTCTGAGGTGGAGCGAGGTGGAGCATGTCAAAATGCATTTTTACCTCCAAAGGCCCAATTGCTTCTTCACCCAAAGGGCTATCAGCGGGTATATCAAAACTTTCCTCATTAGGCTTGATGTACTTGAAAGTAATTTCTTGCTTGTTCCCATCAATATGAGTGGGAGCGAAGAACGGTTGAAACAAGATATTTCTTTCCTTAATGATTTTTGTTAAGGTTTTGGCAAATTCAGGAACCCCAAAGATGACGGTTCCAGGTGTAGCAAAAAAAACGTTGGATTTCTCACGGATTCCTTGCTTCCGGAAGTAGGATTCTGCGAGATACATTATTTTTTGAGGAGCACCTCCACACTTAATGGGTGTAGTGGGTTGGGTGAATACTGCATTTCCTCCCTTAAAATTCTGTAAAACCTCCCAGGTATGTTCAGAATCGGTATAATTGGAACAAACCACCCCTTTCCCCAATGATTCACTCAGTCCTGGTAGTAATTCAGGGGCCATGACTAAGCCTGGTACAGGAATTAAATAGTCGTACGTGTAAGTGCCAGATTGGGTAGTTTCCACTTTATTTTCTTCAGGTACAAGTAAGGTGGCTTTGTCTTTAATCCAATCTACGCCTTTTGGGATGTAGTCGGCCATATCTCTCGCAGTATCCTTAAAATTATATGCACCACCCCCGACTAGGGTCCAAGCCGGTTGGTAGTAGTGTTTTTCCAAAGGTTCTAGTAAACCTATTTGAAGCGCTGAATTTTTGCGCTTGAGTTGGGCTGCTACAGTGATGCCTGCAGTTCCCCCTCCAATAATTAGAATTTGATAATGTTTCATAGGGCGGGTCTGTTAATTACTGGTAAGTAAAATGTAATTTTTAAAATCAAAGGTGACCTAAGTCACCCTTTCAACTGATTTACATTATTTTGTCTCAAATTGACGGGTTGTATTCAAAATGGTAACTTTGGTCACCAAATCAAATCAGTGAACAAATTCAATTTTGTTCCTTATTTTTAGCTTATGACAACAGACATCTTAAGGAAAGCGTTACCCAATTTATCTGACCCCAAACTTTTAGATCGTTTATTAGAAAAGGGTCAGTTTTTCACCTTTGAACCAGGTAAAATCTTGATGGAACCTGGTCAATTTGTGAAGACTGTTCCTTTGGTATTGGAAGGTTCCATCAAGATCATGCGCATGGATGAGGATGGGAAGGAACTATTTTTATATTACTTGGAAACCGGTGAAACCTGTGCACTTTCCTTGACCTGTTGTTCCGCCGCTAGACCCAGTGAAATCAAAGCGGTAGTCGAGGAAAAAGTGACCGTCTTATTTATTCCTATTCAAGTACATGAGCAACTGACGGATGAATTTAAGCAATGGAAGGATTTTGTATCGAGTACTTATCAGCACCGCTTTCAGGAAATGCTTGTGGTATTGGATGCAATTGCGTTTAAGCGCATGGATGAGCGCTTGATGAACTACATTGTCACCAAGATGAAGCAATTAAAAACCAATGAATTGCATACTACGCATCAAGAAGTAGCCAATGAATTAGGAACTGCAAGGGAAGTGGTTTCTCGATTGTTGAAGCAATTGGAGAAGAAAAAATGGATTGAATTGGGTCGAAATGTGATTTACATCAGGGATGACTTTGAAGAGTTGATTCATAAATAGAGCCATATACTTGTGGATGGGTTTGAGGTTATCCAATTGCTAAATAGAATGTAGGTACTGACTGAATACAAAGTACTTCTCATGAGTGAGCTGAAGAGGTAGGATTTTCCGGCTGGTCTTGTAACATTTGTCACTGCTTCCGGATGTGGGGGGCCTTACCTTTGACAAGAATAGTAAACTTGTCTTTTTTTATGGAAATTGTCGTAGTACTTGGCTTTGCCGCCGCAGTAGTTATTGGTGTTAGCTTAGGATTAATAGGAGGAGGAGGATCTATTCTAACTGTTCCTGTTTTGGTTTATATTTTGGGGATAGACCCAGTTTTGGCCACCGCATATTCTTTGTTTGTGGTGGGCAGTACCTCCCTAGTGGGTGCAGGTACGTACATGAAAAAAGGATTAGTAAATTATAAAACGGCATTGGTATTTGCTGTTCCCTCTTTTATAGCCGTATTTCTAACGCGCAAATTTTTAGTACCAGCACTTCCCGATCCCTTATTTTCCATTGGAGAAGCTTTGATTACCAAAAACATTGGCATCATGGTCTTCTTTGCCTTGATAATGCTCGCAGCTTCTTATTCCATGATTAGAGGAAAAAAAGGCGAATCCGAAGGGGAGGAGGAAGTAAAATTCAATTTGCCAATGATTGCCTTGGAAGGATCTGTTGTGGGTGTGATTACAGGAATTGTAGGTGCTGGTGGAGGATTTTTGATTATTCCGGCATTAGTTTTATTAGCCAAGCTTCCAATGAAAATGGCTGTAGGAACCTCTTTGTTGATTATTGCAGCAAAATCACTCATTGGGTTCTTAGGAGATCTTTCCAGTCAGACGATCGATTGGCAACTTTTATTGATCTTTACGGGCCTGTCCATTTTTGGTATTTTTATTGGAAGTGCCTTATCCAAAAAAATAAATGAGAAAGTTCTCAAAACAGGTTTTGGGTGGTTTGTGTTACTAATGGGAATCTATATAATTACTAAAGAATTGTTGGCAATTTAAATTTCTATGCAAGATTACCTTCAAATTTTCTTAGATGGGTATTATGGGTATTGGAATTACCTTAGTTCTGAAATTCTTTATCCTTCTTGGCACAATTACTTTTGGTGGCTATTAGGCATTTCTGTTGGAGTTTGGGTGCTTGAATTGGTTTTTCCTTGGCGCAGAAACCAAGCTGTCATTCGGGAGGATTTCTGGTTGGATGGGTTTTACATGTTTTTTAACTTTTTCCTTTTTTCTTTGATTGGCTACAATGCCGTATCCAATGTGGCTGTTGAGGCATTTAGTGATTTTCTAGGACTCTTTGGTATTGAAAATTTAGTAGCCATTCAAGTGGCCTCTTGGCCTGCTTGGTCCCAGTTTTTACTACTCTTTGTTGTTGCTGACTTTATTCAGTGGAATGTCCACCGTATGCTACACCATAGCCCTTGGCTTTGGGAGTTTCACAAAGTGCATCATTCCGTAGAGGAAATGGGCTTTGCTGCACATCTGCGTTACCATTGGATGGAGACCGTGGTGTACAAGTCAGTTCAATACATTCCACTAGCGATGATTGGTTTTGGATTGGATGATTTTTTTATCCTTCACTTGGTTACGATCGTCATTGGACACCTCAATCATGCCAATGTGAAAATCACGTATGGGCCCCTCAAATATGTATTGAACAATCCGGTCATGCACCTTTGGCACCATGCCAAGGAACTTCCTGAAGGTAGTCATGGAGTCAATTATGGGATTTCCTTAAGCCTTTGGGATTACCTTTTTGGGACAGCTTATATCCCCAATGAAAATGCACACGAGCCGCTAGGTTTTGAAAACCTCGAGCGTTTTCCCAAGACCTTTTGGAATCAACTCACCTACCCATGGAACAAAAAGAAGTAAGAAAGCCAAGTGCACTGAATAGTTTTCGTTTTATAGGAATGCTCTGCCTTCTTCTAGGCTTAGCTCCTTTTTTTCCAGAGCCACATCTCTGGGGTAAAATTCGATGGGTAGCTGGTGGAGCGATAGGGATGCGTACCATGGATTGGTTGGACCTACTTTGGCATGGTGCACCGTGGATTTTATTGATTCGCCTCGGGGTATTAGAATTGAAAAAAAGAAATTCTGATTATCCGAAATCTCACCAGTAGCAAAAAAAATGTTGAATTACTGCGAATAATCGTTCACAGACGACAGCCCACTTAATTGATTTTCAAATCTTATTTTTTTGGTTAGTGGTAAAAAAGCGGATAATCAGAAAAGAAATAAATCACATTCAAATAATGGGGGTGACTTTTATTACTGACTATGCCCCTTTGTCAGTTGTACTTTTGACTAGCTTAAAACAACAACGACTATGTTTAATTTCTTTACTTCCAAAACTAAAAAATACGAAGATATTCCTGCTGGACCTTTTCATGACCTCATGATCCAACCCAATGCAGTGGTAATTGATGTCCGAACAGCAGGTGAATTTGCTGGAGGCAAACTTCGTGGAGCGCGAAACATCGATATTATGTCTCCAACTTTTGTATCACAAATCAAAAACCTTCCCAAAGACAAAACCTACCTCATCTACTGCAGAAGTGGCAATCGAAGTGGTCAAGCTTGTGAAATCATGTCCGAAGAAGGATTTGAACAGGTAAAAAATCTTGCTGGTGGCATCATGAGATGGCCATTTGATACGGTCTAAGCAGTTAGAGCGCATAAAGAAAGCCTTTCTCAACAGAAAGGCTTTTTTCGTTTTTTGGTCTTTTAATTTTTTTCCAAAAGTAAAAGAAAATAAGGTTTGAAGATCAATTGGGTGAACTGTGGACGGTGGTTCGGCGGCTGTCGACAATTATCCGTAGTAATTAAAACAAAAATTAAGTCACTGGTATACTAAAGGATAATCCTATTTTGTTACCGCTTTGGCATTTTATTCAATGCAATGCCTCTTTGCATTCTGGATTTGAAAGTAAGTAGGTCCTCAGGGGCTTTTTTGCTGTGTTTAGTACTACGACCTTGCACCCGAGCACGCCACATTTTAAAGGAACTTTTCTTCATATGGAGGCGCATCAATTGAATGGTCTCTCCCTCAGTAATTCCAAATTGATTTAGAATAGCATCAAAAGGGGTACGATCTTCCCAAGCCATTTCAATGATTCGGTCGATGACTTCAGGAGAAAGTTCTTTTAATTTTTTCATTCTTCTAAAACCTTGCGGCGCTGCTAAAGTTTTATGACTATGAAAATTTCTGTGGTTTGGTTGAAGCGAGATTTGAGGTTGAGTGATCATCAACCTTTGGCTGAAGCAATTGCCGCGGGTTTTCCGATCCTTCTTCTGTACTGTTTCGAACCCTCCTTGCTGGCTGCTCCACAAAGTAGTGATCGGCATTGGCGTTTTGTCTGTGAAAGCCTTAAAGACATAGAGCAGCGATTAGTGGCTCTGAAGGGTAATCTGCTGATCCGCAGAGCCGAAGTAAAAACAGTTTTTACTCAAATACAACAAGATTATTCTATACAGGCTGTTTATTCACATCAGGAGACGGGCATTGCAGTTACCTATGCCCGAGATCAGGACATGTTGGCTTATTTCAATGCCCAAGGAATCCCTTGGAAAGAATATCAGCAACAGGGGGTGCAGCGAAAACGAAAAAATAGAAAGGGATGGGAATCTTTTTGGCAGGCGTTCATGAATGCTCCACTCGCTCATCCAGCCTTTGAGCGGGCGACCTTCGTTTCCATTCCAGAGTCGCAGCAACTCAAGAACATTTTTTCCACCTTTCCTGAAGTTTGGACCACTTCACAAGATATCATGCAGCCTGGAGGAGAACGAAATGGGCGTAAATACTTGAAAAGTTTTCTAGAAGAACGTGTTAAAAATTACAGTAAACAAATTAGTAAGCCCGAAGGAAGTCGTACAGGATGTAGCCGTTTATCACCTTATTTGGCTTGGGGATGTCTTTCCCTTCGGGAAGTGTTTCAAGCTTCTAAGGAAAAGTCAGCTGCTGGTTTTCAAGTGCGTAATCTGGCTAATTTCCAGTCCCGTTTGAAGTGGCATTGCCACTTTATTCAAAAATTTGAGATGGAGTCCCGAATGGAAAAAGAGCCCATCAACCGTGGATTTTTGTCCTTTCCTTACACCCCAAAACCTGCCTGGGTCAATGCATGGGAGGCAGGCAAAACGGGATTTCCTCTCGTGGATGCATGCATGCGCTGTTTGCGCGAGACAGGCTACCTTAACTTTCGCATGCGGGCTATGGTGGTCTCTTTTCTTACCCACCACTTAGGCCAGTCTTGGAAGTCAGGTTCAGCCTTTTTAGCTCAACAATTTTTGGATTTTGAGCCGGGAATCCACTATCCCCAATTGCAAATGCAAGCAGGGGTCACGGGGATCAATACCGTTCGGATTTACAATCCTGTCAAACAATCCCAAGAGCAGGATCCAGAGGGAGTCTTTATTCGAAAATGGGTGCCTGAGCTGGCGCCTGTTCCCCTGGTATTTTTGCATACACCCTGGGAATTGACTCCCCTGGAGTTACAGGGCCTCGATTTTGCCTATGGGGAAACGTATCCTCGCCCTATAATAGACGTGGAAAAGGCAGCAGCTGATGCTAGAGAACGTATCTGGGCAGCTCAAAAGGCTCCTGAAGTAGTAGCTGATGCAGTACGCGTGTTAGCCAAACATACCCTTGCTAAACGTTGGTCTTAACATGAAAAAACAACACTTACCCACTAAGATCTGTTTGGTTTGCCACCGTCCCTTTACTTGGCGGAAAAAATGGAAAAAAAACTGGGAGGAAGTAAAGTATTGCTCTGACCGCTGTCGGGGAGATGCAAAAAAAATAAAGCAAACCTAGCGGAAAGAGGCAGTATAAAATGCCAACCAAAGTAATAAGGGAAGAAAATAGGAGAGGAGTACAACGGGAATACTTTCTTGGACGCTTCGACGACTAAGTGCATGGAATCCAAGGACCCAAGCCATTCCATAGAGCAGTTCAAATACATTGATTACCGAAAGAGGGTAGTGAAATTTTTCTTCTAAATTTTCCGGCCCAATCAACCAAAGCGCGGATAGAGGCTCAAAATTTTTGATCTCAAGGTAACTTATCGATCCAGTTGGATTCATGTACCATAGTAAGCGAAGTAGCTCTGGAAAAATAAAGATGAACTCTGCCACTAAGGCAAATTGCCAAAGAACCTTAAATTTTACTTTGTAACCGATGGTTAAGCCAATGGACCAGAAGAGAAAAGCAATCACGGTAAACTTCCAAAGTAAAGCAAAAGGGGTCCAGATATAGTTTAGTGTATTAAAAATGTGAAAAAACATGAGGTCACCCTGGGCATCCAATCGTTCTGAATCAGGAATAGTTTCCAGGATAAGGTCATTGGTTAAGTATCTGATAGTAAGAAAAATGCCTATAAGCAAGACAAAAAAGAGTCGCTTATCAAAGTCGATGGCTTCTGAAATTTTTTGGGACAAAGGGGTAGCTGCTGTTGGCATTTTCTGTTGTTAACAAAGTAAATCTAAACGTTTGTATTGAATTCACCGTAAATTTGCACCACCAACCCTTTGTATGCTATGCGTTACCTGTTTCTCAGGCTTCTTTTATTTCTTTGTTTGGGCTCTTCTTCAATAGCAAATGCTCAATCTCCAGAGCAGGGTACTCCTTACCTACTTTTGGATAAAGGCTTGCAATACCGAATCACAAAGGCGATCAACAGCATGTATAATTTTGATTTTGCTACGGCAGAACATGATTTTACTGTGATCATGTACCAGTATCCTGAGCATCCTTTACCCGATTTTTTAATGGGATTGGCGTATTGGTGGCGAATAGAGGTGAATGTTGAGAATACTAGATACGACAACATTTTTATCCAATACCTGGATCGTGCCAATGAAAAGGCAAAAAAAATGTTAGAAAAAGACCCAAAAAATAAAGAAGCGGCCTTTTTTTTAGCAGCTGGCTATGGTTTTCAAGGGCGCCTTTATAGCGAACGAAAAAGTTGGGCCAAGGCGACTTTTGCAGGAAAAAATGCATTGAATTACATGGAGTTGAGTAGGGGAGAACAGGAACTTAATCCAGAGTTACTGTTTGGAGATGCGTTATTTAATTATTTTTCCATATGGATTCCTGAAAATTATCCACTGTTAAAACCAGTGGTTGCTCTTTTTCCAAAAGGAAATAAAAAGTTGGGTTTGCAGCAGTTGGAATCAGTTGCCTCAAATGCATTTTACACGCGCGTAGAGGCGCAATATTTTTTATTTAGATTGTATGGTTCTGAAGAAAAGAGACCGTTAGATGCTTTACGCATTGTAACGTATCTACATGAAAAATTCCCAAACAATCCTTATTTCCACCGTTCGCTTGCGCGCTATTTGTATACCACAGGAAAGTGGACCGAAGCCATGCGAGAATCCTTCGCTATTTTGGATCGAATTGAAAAAAGACAAGTAGGTTACGAAGCGAATAGTGGTCGGTATGCTGCTTTTTTTCTAGGGGAATATTTTTATCGGGTAGGAAATTTACCTGAAGCTAAAAAGTATTTTTCTAAAACGCTTTCCTTTGGGGAGGAGTCTGAGTCACAGGAAAGTGGATATTATTTGTATGCGTTGATTTCGTTAGGGAAAATTGCGACCAAAGAAAAAAATAAACCTCAGGCGAGATATTATTTCAATGCAGTAAAAAAATATGCCAAACGAAAACATCCTGCACATCAGGAAGCAAGAGAATTTATCAAAAAGAATAAATTGTAAGTTTCCCAAGTCACCATTTTTTGATTTTCACAAGAGATAATTTGAAATCAAGAAAATCTTTGAGTGAAATAAGTGGATTATTCGTTTAATTCATTAGAATCATTTACAATATTTTGATTTTAAGTTAAAAAAATTTGGTTCAAGCCTAGAATTTTCATCAATTATTGTAAATTTGCACAACATAAAATTTTGTAAATCACAAAAAAATGGATAGCAGCATTCGAATTAAATTTGATAAGATTGACCGTAGTATTTTGGAAATACTACAAAGCAATGCAAAGATTACCAATGCACAGCTTTCAAAAGATATAGGGCTATCACCAGCTCCCACTTTGGAGCGAGTAAAGAAATTAGAGCAATCTGGAATCATCAAAAGCTATCATGCGAAGCTGGACCCAGAAAAGATTGGCTTAGGGGTGAGCACCTTTGTTTTGGTCAGTTTGATAGGGCACAATAAAGGTAATATTGATGCTTTTATGAAAGAAATAAATCAAATCCCAGAAGTAATTGAATGTCATCATATCACGGGTACTGGTGATTTTATTTTGAAAATTATTGCCAAAGATATTATGGCTTATCAAAAACTAATGCTTGAGAAGGTCTCAGAAATCAAAGAGGTGGATTCCATGCAGTCGATGGTAATTCTTTCTACTTTTAAGGATTCTAAAGTACTCCCTATACCTGCTTAATACATAGCATAGAACTAACTAGGGTGGCTTGCCACCCTTTTTTTTTGAATACGATGACTAAGAACCCCTGGAAAACCAAGTCTATTACTACAGCCTACGAAAATCCGTGGATTCGAGTGGAGCATCATGAGGTGCTTACGCCTTCGGGTAAGGATGGTATTTATGGTAAAACCCACTTCAAAAACAAGGCAATTGCCATTTTACCCTTAGATGAAGAAGGAAATACCTGGCTCGTAGGTCAATATCGCTATGCCTTGGACAGCTATTCTTGGGAAGTACCTATGGGAGGTGGTCCTTTGGAATTAGATACCCTTGTATCTGCCCAGCGAGAACTCAAAGAAGAAACTGGTTTAAGCGCTAATCGTTGGACCGAATTACAAATGATTCATACTTCCAATTCTGTAACCGATGAGGTAGGCTATATTTTTCTTGCTCAGCTACTCACGGAAGGGAAGCCAGAGTTTGAAGATACCGAAGACATAACCATCAAAAAACTCCCTTTCAAAGAGGCTTTGGATTGGGTCATGCAAGGAAAAATAACCGATTCTTTGTCCGTTATCGCTATTTTTCGTGTGGCAAGAGCTTTAGGATATTAATTTATGGCGGTAAGGGAACAAGTAAAAACCACCTTTCTTTTGGCGTATCCAGTGATGCTTAGCCAATTGGGGCAAGTGGCTGTAGGTGTGGCTGATTCCATGATGGTGGGACGTTTGGGCGCATTGGAATTAGCAGCCTCATCGCTTGCCAATAGTATTTTTTTTGTAATCCTGATGTTTGGTATTGGGATTTCAATGGGGCTGACTCCTTTAGTCTCTAAGGCCTTCGGAAAGGGAAAGACCCATCAAATCTCCAGGTTATTTAGTAATAGCCTTTTGATCAATTTTTTTTCCAGTCTTGTTTTGTTTGGTTTAGTGCTTTGGTTTTCCCGTAACCTGGGCCTGCTGAATCAACCCAAAGAAATAGAGGTACTTGCTTTGCCCTTTTTATTGATTATTACGGTTTCCTTGATTCCATTGATGGCCTTTCAAACCTTCAAGCAATTTGTAGAGGGACTTTCCCAAACCAAGCAAGCCATGTTTGTTACAGTTACCGCTAACTTAGTCAATGTGTTACTCAATTGGTTGTTGATCTGGGGTAATTGGGGATTTCCCGAATTGGGATTTTTAGGAGCTGCTTGGGCCACCTTAATTTCACGGATTTTGATGATGGTACTCATGGGGGCCTACGTCCTTAACTCCAAACGCTATGTGGATTATACCCTTCGAATTATTGGATTCAAACCCAAATGGACACTTTGTAAGCGGATCTTAAAAATAGGAATCCCTACTGGATTTCAATTTATTTTTGAGGTATCCGCATTTAGTGCTGCAGCAATCATGATGGGGTGGATAGGCGTGAATGCCCTTGCAGGGCACCAAATTGCCTTAAACCTTGCTTCCATTAGTTACATGATGGCAACAGGATTGGCAACAGCTGGGATGATTCGTGTCAGTCATTACATAGGCAAAGAAGACTACAAAGGAATGCGGGAAGCTGGAATGGTAGCTTTTGGAATGGTGGCTACCTTTATGTTTGTCTGTGCGCTTCTGTTTTTCTTGTTTCGCTTTTTTCTTCCTACACTATACATTGATGACCCACAGGTCATTTCCTTGGCGGCCTCACTTTTGGTTTTGGCAGGATTATTCCAACTTTCAGATGGAATTCAAGTGGTAGGCTTAGGAGTACTTCGTGGTTTGGAAGATGTCAAAGTACCTACTATAGTCACTTTTTTGGCCTATTGGGGACTTGGACTTCCGCTCGGGTATTTTCTTGCCTTTAAAATGGATTTTGCAGAAAAGGGAATTTGGATTGGGTTATTGATCGGTCTAACACTTACTGCTGGAATGCTTCTGTA
>JALRIY010000159.1 GCA_023255285.1 Algoriphagus sp. | reverse complement strand
GGGGGTTATAGGAAATTGCCTACTTGTAATTCATAAATCCAGCCCTTATATTTAGTGGATTGCCTAATCGGGATCGATCGGTAATCCTCAATCACTTTTACCGTAAAATTTAAACTTTAGTAAGGCATGCCTAAGTGTGTTTGTATGGGGGCGAAATTGAAATGCTCCTTTGGAGCAGGTCCCAAGGACATGGTAGTACTTCCAATTGCGCGGGTCATGAACGCCAAGTCAAAGGCGATGGCAGCTCAAATGGATTTTGTTCCTATGTTGAATGTCCCTGCTTTTGGGCAATGCAAGTCCCCTGCCAATCCGATGAATTGGAAAATGGCGGGTCCCGTTCCTGTTTTTGTTCCTTCTTCCTGTATTCCCATTCCTGTAGCTCCTTGGGCACCGGTAGCCAAAAAGCTAAAGATTGGGGGGATGCCAGCCATGTTGGAATCCAGTAAAACTACCTGTGTTTGGGCTGGGCAGATTACGGTAGATAATCCAGGATTGACCAATGTGGAAGCGAAGTAATTTAAACTATTGAGGAGTTGGTTTTTTTAAAGGAAAATGGTCCTTTTCTTACTATTGATTTATCTGCTTTGTCACTAGTAACCAAAGAAAAATAAGGTTTGAAATTTTTTATGAGCGTGGGTCTGTGGACAACCTGCAGAATGCAGTCTGTCGACCTTTATTAGCGGTAATTCAAACAATTTTTTTAGTACTGGTAAGATGAGGGATAGTCAAGCAAGAAAATTAATTCAGACTTAAATAACTGAAAATTAACAAAAAGGTGTATATTTCTTCCTTCTTTACAAGAATAAAACTATCAGTTTTGCATACGGAATTCTTTGAGTTCTTTCACGCCAAAAAATCAAAATAATGGGAATTCACGCTCAAAAAAAACAGGAAGAAAAAAGCCAGTCTCAATCAAAAGAGATTGCGCAATTAAAGAATGAAGGAAGTGAAGCCAATGATTTTTTAGACTTGCGTCCCGAGGCTGAGATTCCAAAAAAAATGCAACAATTGGCAGACAGGAGTTTTCGTTCCTCCAAGCTAAGCTCATTGCAAAGCTTGGCTGATTCAAATGTAAAGACTAGTATGCCTATTCAAGGCAAATTCCAAACGGTTCAAAAGTCTGGTTTAGAAGATGAGGAGCTACTTCAGGGTAAATTTCAAACGGTTCAAAAAGTCGAAGAAGAGGAGTTAGTCCAGGGTAAATTTATATCTCCTCCTAAAGAAGAGAATACAACAGGCTTGCCAGATGCCTTAAAGTTTGGGGTAGAGTCCCTTTCAGGAGTTTCGCTTAACGATGTAAAAGTTTATCGGAATTCCGACAAACCAGCTCAACTTCAAGCTCATGCCTATGCCCAAGGAACGGACATTCATCTTGGACCGGGCCAGGACCAACATCTGCCTCATGAAGCTTGGCATGTGGTACAGCAAAAGCAGGGACGTGTAAAGCCCACTGTAAGGGTAAATGGGGATGTGCCCGTTAATGATAGTCCATCTTTGGAAGAGGAAGCAACTACTATGGGACAAAAGGCCTTGAATTTGAATACCCAAAATTCCAGAAAAACACCTAATAATATCTCTATTCAGCGACCCACTGCTCAATTGTGGAGCATGTCCTCTTTGTTTGGGGGAGCAAAGGATAAAGCTAAAAAATATTATGATGAGGAAAAGGGGTATACAAAACAGGGAGGCGAAATTATAGATAAGAAGCATGAAGGTGGCTTCTTAAAAGGTGCAGTTGGAGGAGCCTTGGGTACTGTTGGAGGTATATTGGGTGGAACCCTTGGTGGATTATGGGGTGCAGGAAAAAGTATGTTTGGAATGGCTGATGAAGTAAAGGATAAAAATGGCAATTCCAGAAAGAAAGGATTTTTTGAGCAAATTAGGTCTAGCGCTTTTGAGGGTGGTACAGCCGGAAGAGATATGGGCAGAGTAGCTGGTAGCGGGATTGTGGATGGTGGAAAGGCGATTGCTGGTGGTGTAACTGGACTGGCCACAGGGGCAGTAGGGGGAGCCTTAGGTGGCCTTGCGGGGATTGGTCATGGCATATACAACAAATTTACTGGTAATGGTAACTTTTCAGATACGGTAGCTGAAGATGCTAAATTTGGTGCTAAAGGTGGATTCAAAGTTGGAAAAGGCACCGTAGATGGAACCTTTGGGTTAGTAGATGAAGTACCTGAATTAGCAATAAATTCAGGTAGGGCTGCTTTGGGAGCAGCAGGAGGAGTTGTTGGGGCAATAGGAGGAGGAATTTATGGTGGAGTTAAAGGAGCGTTCGGCCACGGTGATAGGAAGTTCACAGGGAAAGCAGGGGAAACAAATGATAATGTAAAAAGAAAAGGTGTTCTTGAACAAATGTGGCAGTCAGGAAAAGAAGGCATGGCTTATGGTGCCAGAAAGGGTGCGAATTCCAATTTGACAAAAAAGGTTATAGGTGGTGCTGTTTCAATGGCAGCTGCTACGGCTGGAACCGCATTGGCGGGACCTGTTGGTGGTATAGCAGGAGGGTATGCTGCAAACCATGCTAATGCCAGATATTGGGGAGAATCAAATACAAGTGCTGATATCGCCGCACTAACAGGTACAGTATCCTCTGTTACAAGTGGACTTATTACGCCAGGGCTTAGCGGTATTAATAACGCCGCTGAATTATATTCTGCAAAAGCAGGGAACTCTTTAGCTGGAATTGTTGCAGGACAGGGTGCAAACATTCTGCAACAAAACTTTAGTCCTGAAGATAGACCCAATCAGGCTGCACCAGTCGATTCAACAAAAGTGGGCCCTAAAGAGAAAGATACTAGAACTTGGGGCAAATACTTAAAGGATGGCGCTTCTTATGCAGGCGACAAGGCTTGGGATTTGTCTGCACAGGGTATAAAATTAGGTAAAGATTGGACTGCTGATTTAGGTAATGAAGTAGCAGAACCCTATACATTAGAATCTAAAGCAGGTGATCAAATTGATCGAATCAAAGGATTGTTTGGTTTTGGAAAGAAAAAGAAGTAAAAACCAGCAGGTGTTAAAACTAAAGAAGAGATTCTTCCTTATTAATTAATCATTTTTTCCAGAACATTTTTTTAGAATAAAATTCAGTAAACAAGAAATCAATGATGTTAGAAATTAAAAAAATCTTAGAAAACAACGATGTTAATTTCGTTTTTCATCCAAAAAGCGATAATCTACCGGTTGACAAAATAGATATTGAACTCATAATTGAAAATTACCCAGAAAATCTTCCCAATAAACTCGAATTAATTTTTGTTCCTGGAATTGAAGAGGCAACCGATGGGCTTAGTCTGCTCCAATTTTATGCTTCCCTCAATCTAAAAATTAATGAAAAAGAGGCAGTTAGAGTTGATTTGATGAAATTGATGTCCGATATCAATTATACTTTGGCTGTAGGAGCATTTATTTTAAGCTTAGACGAGGACATAATTTATTTGAAATACAATCTTGCGATTGACAGATCTAAGGATAAAGATTTGGAACTAAAAGTATCCAGAATAATATGGTTGATTAATCGACATTTTGATACCTATACTCATTTGTTTGTTGAAATAAACAGCGAAAAGGTGTCCTATAACGAAATTAAAACTAGAGGGATGAATTAGGGACTCTTTGGAATTTGCGGGAGCCAAACTATTTTCCTCAAAACCTTTGAACTGCTTCTTCAATTTCATAGTATTTGTCCTCTAAAGTTAACCTATATCTTTTAAAGGGTGCTTTTCCTAAAAATTTTTAGCTAGACTTTTTGATAACTATATCAAAAAGTCTAGCTAAAAGGCAAACGAGTGAAGATATCCTGAAAAGGATTTTAGCTCGTTATTTTTTTAATCTGCCTTTGTTGGTAGATCTCAGTACAGTTCGATCTTAGATTAAGTGTTTTAAAAACGGGGCTCAGATTTAAGTGTCTTCATCTCCAGTAATTTTAAATCAGCTGCTAAGGCTCAATCTAGATTTTTAGATTAATTTGGTTGAAGCTCTAAAAAATAGTAGTTTGAATCGTATTCCTATTTAAGTTGTTTTCCCGAATGGTTGTCCAAGAATTTCCCGATACCGTAGTGGGTGTGGTACAGAAAATCACCAGCCTCGCTCAAACCTTGGCCAAGAGGCATCGGGTATTCAATGCTACAGACAACTTTGCTGAAGTGGGATTGGAGTTTGAGGATTCTGGTAAGGAAAGTAACATGCTTTTGATGCAAGCGCTGCGCGTAGCAGGTGGGGTGCAGCTCACGTGTTCCCCTTGGGTAAAATCCTGGAAGGGGTCCCGAATAGTGGTACCTAACCTTGCGCAAGACGAGGCCATGGCTTTTATTCGTA
Organism: Algoriphagus sp.; assembly: GCA_023255285.1. Lineage (GTDB taxonomy): Bacteria > Bacteroidota > Bacteroidia > Cytophagales > Cyclobacteriaceae > Algoriphagus. Next base: position 1,031 of record JALRIY010000159.1, on the reverse strand, counting down.
CGATTTTCATTCCTGCGCTGGAGGACTTGTATCCTCGAATTGCAGCACAATCAATTACAGATAAGTCAGTATTTCAATCCTTTTTAGAGCTATTAAATAGTATTTGGAAGCGATTTGCATCCCTTTATGCTAATTTAGGGGTCCTGGGGCTTTGGATCTTTTTTATCTTTTTAGTCTTTTTTTTACCACGAATTCGAACTACTGTTCCTGGGGAATCAGAATCCAGGCTTTCCCAATCAATATCTTCCTGTTTTTGTCAACAAGTACTAGAGGGAGATTCGGTCTTAAAGGTTTCTGAAGAACAGTTCAAGGCTTGTGCTGCCAGGTATGTCTGTGAAGGCAATGCAAAGGCTTCCTGTTTATTACTAGTTGATCGGCAATGGGATAGCTGTGAGTTTTGAGTGAGAAAAAAACAAGCTATTTTCTTAATCTTCAAAGAAGGGTTATAACTTTTTTTAGGGATGAATTGCAAAAATTAATGAAGCGCATTGATTAGGTAGACATCCAAATAAAAACATATTGTTTCAACTTAGAGTATATATCCTTAACAGTGTATTTCACTCATTATCAATCACATGAAAAGACAACTCCTTTCTTTCCACCTTCGAGCCTTCGATTGGCTAGACCAGCACTGGGAAAGCCCAAGAAGTACGCGCTGGATTAGTAACTTGGTGGTTGCATTTTTTATTCTAGGCTCGGTAGTACCGCTACTAATTTTCTTAGAGATCCCTTTCCCTTTTCCTACTTTATCTCCCTTCTTTGCTGTAGAAATTGCCTTTACCATTCTATTGATCTTTGAGATATTGGGATTAATTTTTTTATTTCCAAAATCGGTGGCCGATTCCATAGGGAAGCAATTTGAGATTATATCCTTACTCTTACTCAGAGATGCATTTAAAGAGTTTGGGCATTACATGGGTGACCTGAATTGGGAGCCAGAACTTTTGCTTGAACTCTTGCCGATGGTGGCAGATGGCTTTGGAGCGGTGCTGATTTTTGGGATGACTGCCTTGTTTTATCGCTCGCAAAAG
>JALRIY010000158.1 GCA_023255285.1 Algoriphagus sp. | reverse complement strand
GCGAAATTCAGCAAATAAGGTAGTAATTGTTTCTGGTGAAGGATTAAAGCTTGGGGATTTTGTAAGGGTAAGAATTACGGAATGTTCTCCAGCGACACTTTTTGGTGAAGTAGTGGAAATAAATCCTTTGTCGATATGATCACCGCACCCGAAATTCAAAGTGTAAAGCAGCGGTTTGGAATAATTGGACATAGTCCTTTGCTCAATCATGCCATTCAAGTAGCTATGCAAGCAGCTCCTACAGAAATGACCGTACTTATTACTGGAGAAAGTGGGAGCGGTAAAGAAAGTTTTTCAAAGATCATCCATTCTTTATCCTTGCGAAAGCATGGCAAATTCATCGCTATTAACTGCGGGGCGATCCCTGAAGGTACCATTGACTCCGAATTGTTTGGTCACGAAAAAGGTTCCTTTACTGGAGCTCATGAAGCTAGAAAAGGATATTTTGAAGTAACAGATGGGGGGTCAATTTTCTTGGATGAAATTGGAGAGATGCCCTTAGGAACTCAAGCAAGACTACTTCGCGTCTTAGAAAATGGAGAATTCATTAAAGTAGGATCCTCCAAGGTACAAAAAACTAATGTGCGTGTAATTACTGCTACCAATGTCAATCTCATTAAGGCAGTAGAAAAAGGGAAATTTAGAGAAGACTTGTACTATCGCTTGAATACAGTTCCCATCTTTGTTCCACCTTTGCGTGAGCGCGGGGAGGATATGGTGCTACTATTTCGAAAATTCACAGGCGATTTTTCAGAAAAATACCATGTCAAACCCATCACTCTGGATGCAGCTGCACAAGCAGTACTTCTTAGGTATCCTTTTCCTGGAAACATAAGGCAACTAAAGAATATTGCTGAACAGGTATCCCTTTTGGAAGAACAAAGAGAAGTAGATGCCCACACCTTATCCCGTTATTTACCTGAAGCAAGCACTCGATTGCCCATGGCCTTTAAATCTGGAGGAAAAGAATCCATGGATTTTTCAGAAAGAGATATTCTATATAAAGTCCTTTTTGATATGAAAAAGGACATGAATGAATTAAAAAAACTAATTTTAGAATCTTACCAAAGTGGAGGTATTAATTCTTCCTTAATCCAAAAACACCAAGGCTTATTCGAAGACCTAGAGTCGAGTGTTCTTCCTCAAGAAACCCCTGAAAATCAACCTCAATTCGCCATACCTTTGATGTTGGAATCCAAGACTAAGGATTCTGTTTTGGAAGAAGATTACGAAGAAGAGGTAATCGAGGACATACTTCACGAAGAAGATGATAATTCCCTTTCTTTGGAGCGCAAAGAAAAAGAGATGATTCTTAAGGCGCTCCGAAAGCACAACAATAAACGAAAGTATGCCGCCAATGACCTCGGAATATCCGAGAGAACGCTCTATAGAAAAATCAAACAATATGATATTGAATAGGATAAGGCTTCTAGTGGTACTTCTTCCTTTGCTCTTTTCTGGATGCTCTGTGAAATACAGTTTTACTGGGACCAATATCAATTATGAATTGGTAAAGACGTTTTCTGTGGAAAACTTTTTCAATGATTCAGGAGGAGGGCCTGCAAATATGGAGCAGCGGTTTACCGAAACACTTAAAGAGTATTACCAGAGAAATACTCAATTGGAATTGGTGCGAAACAATGGAGATTTACAATTTTCTGGTTCCATTGTTCGGTATTCGCTTTCTCCACAAGCAGTGGTCTCTTCTGGAGACCCCAACTTACCGGATAGAGCAGGTCAAATGCGATTAACCATCTCTATAGAAGTTGACTACCTCAACTTGAGCAATGAAGAAGAAAATAAAAAACAAACGTTTACTTTTTTTAAAGATTACGATCCCCGCACAGTCACCTTATTGGATGTAGAAAACCAACTGGTTGAAGATATTTTTGAAACAATCATTCAAGATATATTTACTGCTACTGTAGCCAACTGGTAATTTCTGTATATTTAAATTCAAATCAACTGCTGTGAACGCAAGTCAATTCATAGAGCTCCTACAAAAAGCAGATCAACTTGAAAAAGCGGATTACTTGCTTTTAAATAAAGTTCGAAAAAACTTTCCATTTTTTTTCGTTTCACACGCACTCGCAGCGCGCTATGAACTCAAAAACCAAGGGGACACTTCTTCCCTTTCACTTGCAGCCATCACAAGTACAGATCGAGTTTGGCTTAAACAGTGGTTGACAAAAACTATAAAAGCTAAAATTCCAGAAACACCTCAAGATTCTGTTTCAACTGAAATTGTAGCAGAAGGCTTACTTAATGAATCAAGTACAAAACCAAAACCGAAAAAGAGAAAAGCCCCAAAAGACGATTTGATTGAAAGTATTCGGCGAAAGGATAAAAAAGAAATTCTTGATTCAAAGAAACAGGAACAAATCGATCTAATTAAAGCTTTTAGCAAGAGAGAAATTAAACTCGCTACCATAAAAGAAATTGAGGCCAATCAAAACAATCAAAATTTAGCTGATTCAAGCACCACGTTAAACGATGAATTGGTGTCTGAAACTTTCGCAAAAATTTTATTACAACAAAGCAAAAAAGCGATGGCCATTGAAATTTATGAGAAGCTAGCTTTGAAGTTTCCCGATAAAAGGGCTTACTTTGCGGACTTAATTGAAAAATCAAAAGAATAAACAAAATCTTATGTTCACTTTATTAATCAGTGTCATTTTGGTACTAGCGGTGTTACTAATATTAGTGATTTTAGGCCAAAACTCAAAAGGTGGAGCAGGTGCAGCGTTTGGCGGCAGCGCTTCTCAAATCATGGGTGTGACACGTACGGGAAATGTCTTGGAAAAGGCGACATGGATTTTAGCGGTATCTATTTTAGCGCTAGCCTTGGCATCTTCTGTTTTTTACACAAGCAGCCAACCAAACCAATTTTCATCTCCAAATATTGAAACTGCCAAAGAGCAAGTGGTGGCACCTGCATTCGGAGATACGCAAAATGCGTTACCAGCTACCGAGTCTTCCACAAATTCAGACTCAACAACGTCCAATTAATACATTTTGATTTCTGAAATCAAGGAGCCTTACATACAGTAAGGCTCTTTTTTTTTGGGGCAGTAGCTTACTGTCTGCCACTTTATTGACAAAAAATGAATGTGATGCGAAATTTTGGCAGATTTATACTGTCGAACTAAGTATTTAGTTAGGCAGGAATCCGTGAAATAGCGTCGATTTGTCAGAATTCCCTCAAGTTCCACCCTTGGCACAAGAAGTGCAGGTGGTTGCACGTAAGTTTACTATAACCCTTAACATTTAATATCTATGTCAAAAGTGAACATCAAACCTCTTGCAGACCGCGTACTGGTTCAACCAGCCGCTGCAGAAGAAAAAACTGCCTCCGGTCTCTACATTCCGGACACTGCAAAAGAAAAACCTCAAAAAGGAACCGTCATCGCTATAGGTAACGGCAAAAAGGATGAACCATTGACTGTCAAAGTTGGAGACACTGTGTTGTACGGAAAATATTCTGGCACAGAGTTGAGCGTCGATGGAAACGATTACCTCATTATGAGAGAGTCCGATATTTTCGCAATCCTGTAATTAATTAATCACAAACTGAAAATTTAACCAAAAATGGCTAAACAACTATTTTTCGATACAGACGCAAGAGATCAACTCAAGAAAGGCGTCGATGCACTTGCTGATGCAGTAAAAGTAACTCTTGGCCCAAAGGGTAGAAATGTAATCCTTGACAAGAAATTCGGTGCCCCTACCATCACCAAAGATGGTGTGTCAGTAGCAAAAGAAATTGAATTGAAAGAACCTATAGAAAATATGGGTGCTCAGTTAGTAAAGGAAGTTGCTTCCAAGACTGCCGACCAAGCAGGTGATGGAACCACTACTGCTACTGTATTGACACAAGCAATTTTCGGTGTAGGAATCAAAAACGTAGCCGCAGGTGCTAATCCAATGGATCTGAAGCGAGGTATTGACAAGGCAGTAGCTGCCGTAGTAGCAGAATTAAAGGCCAACTCTAAGCCTATTTCTACTTCTAAAGAAATCGCCCAGGTAGCAACAGTATCTGCTAACAACGACGAAGAAATCGGTCAAATGATCGCCAATGCGATGGACAAGGTAGGTAAAGACGGCGTCATCACTGTAGAGGAAGCAAAAGGTACAGAAACAGAAGTGAAGACAGTAGAAGGAATGCAGTTTGACAGAGGCTACCTCTCTCCTTACTTCGTGACCAACACTGAGAAAATGGAAGTAGAATTGGAACATCCTTACATTCTAATCTACGACAAGAAAATTTCTTCCATGAAAGAATTGCTTCCTGTCCTTGAGCCAGTAGCTCAGTCCGGTAAGCCTTTGTTGATCATCGCAGAAGATGTGGATGGTGAAGCCCTTGCTACCCTTGTAGTAAACAAGATCAGAGGCGCTTTGAAAGTAGCTGCTGTAAAAGCTCCTGGTTTTGGTGACCGAAGAAAAGCTATGTTGGAAGACATCGCAATCTTGACTGGTGGTACTGTAATCTCTGAGGAAAGAGGTTTCAAACTGGAAAATGCGACTACAGACATGCTTGGAAGAGCAGAGAAAATCAACATCGACAAAGACAACACCACCGTGGTGAATGGGGCAGGTGATGCTAGCGCAATCAAAGGTAGAATTGCTGAAATTAAAGCACAAATCGATAAAACTACCTCCGATTACGACCGTGAGAAATTACAAGAGCGACTAGCTAAGCTTTCTGGCGGTGTTGCTATCCTGTACATCGGAGCTGCGACAGAAGTAGAAATGAAAGAGAAAAAGGATCGTGTAGACGATGCTTTGCACGCTACTAGAGCAGCTGTACAAGAAGGTGTAGTTGTAGGTGGTGGTGTGGCACTTGTTCGCGCTGCTTCAGCCCTTGACAATTTGAAAGGTGAAAACGAAGACCAAGATACGGGCATCAACATTGTACGAATCGCGATTGAATCTCCACTGAGAACCATCGTAAGCAACGCAGGTGGTGAACCTTCAGTAGTCGTGAACAAGATCCGTGATAACAAAGGAAACTATGGTTACAATGCTAGAACAGACAAATACGAAGACCTATTCAAAGTAGGTGTAATTGACCCTACCAAGGTAACACGTTTGGCTTTGGAAAATGCAGCCTCTATCGCAGCACTACTTTTGACTACCGAGTGTGTGGTAGCAGATGTGAAGGAAGATGCTCCTGCTATGCCTCCAATGGGCGGCGGCGGAATGGGTGGCATGATGTAATCATCATACACTTCTTACAAAAACAGAAAGGAGATCCAATTGGATCTCCTTTTTTTATTCCTTAAAATTAAATTTTACTTCTTGAGCGTACCCTGGATAAAGGATTTCAAATCTTGACGGAATTGGGCTGCAGAAGGTAAGTGAGTATACATCATGTGACCAGCTTCATAATAAGTCATTTTGATTCGATCTGTAGCCGAACTTGGCAA
>JALRIY010000157.1 GCA_023255285.1 Algoriphagus sp. | reverse complement strand
CTTTGTGATCAAGGGAGAAAGTAACCCTGCCCAGGTCGCCAAATTGCTAGAACTACTCGACAAAAACGGAATCCAATACGGGAAAGGCATAGCCAAAACAGGCTTGAAAGGCTACGAGTACCAAAGTGGAAAGATGGGCGTTCCTTTCGCAACGAGCGAAAAGGACATCGTCATCTCCGCCTACCAGCCGAAATCAGTTTTGACTCAGGTATTGTTTGAGCCTAACCCTGCACTACACGATTCGATTACCTACGACATCACGAGTTGGGCCTTGCCTTATGCGTATGGGGTAAAAGCCTTTGCGCTAGATACCCGATTAGATCCAAGCGGAACCTACGAGACCCCTGCAGCTGCTGCAACAAAAGTCACTGGGACACCAGTAGCCTACCTAGCCCCTTGGCAGGGAACAAGAGACGCAGCCTTCCTTGCAGCCTTGCTCAATAAAAAGATCCGCGTTCGCTACGCTGAATACCCCTTCACTGTGGAAGGAAAATCCTATCCAGCAGGAACGCTCATGATTACCAAAGGGGGTAACGAAAAGGTGGCTAATTTTGATCAGACGGTACAAGAAACTGCCGCAGCTTTGGGCATTACTTTGAGCACTACCCAAACAGGCTATGTGGAGCAAGGCAAGGACTTTGGTTCCCCTACCGTACGTGTCATCCAAGCGCCTAAAGTGGCTCTGGTGGGCGGTACAGGCACCTCCTCCCTGAATTTTGGAGAGGTGTGGCACTTCTTCGAAAAGGACTTGAAGTATCCACTCAGCAGTTTAGATGCTGCATCCATGAGCAATACTAATTTGAGCAAATACGATGTAATCATACTTCCATCGGCATATGGTTCCGCCATATCTGCTTCCGCCCAAACCAAGTTAAACGATTGGGTGAAGGCAGGAGGAAAGGTGATTGCCATCGATGGCTCCGTGAACCTATTTGCCAACAAGGAAGGATTCAAGTTGAAAACCTTTGATACGGAAGATGAGAAAAAAGCTGCAGAAAAAGCTAGCCAAGAGCTTGCTAAGAAAGAGCGCTTGGAATCTTACATCGAAGGCGAGCGTTTAGACATTTCTGGAGGTACTGCTGGAGCGATCTACGAGATCAAGATGGACGAAACGCATCCGCTAGGCTACGGCACCGGAGGGAAATACTATACCCTCAAGAATAACTCTAGCCGCTTTGCCTTCTTGAGCGGAGGAGCCAATGCGGGAATTATTGCTTCCAATGATGCCTATAGAACAGGCTTTATTGGTTACAAAATCAAATCCCAAATGGGTCAATCCCTCGTAATCGGTACGGAGTCATTAGGACGGGGCGAAGTGGTTTATTTTGTGGATAACCCGATCTTCAGAGGCTTCTGGGAAAGTGGAAAGCTCGTGCTCAGTAACGCCATCTTTTTGGTAGGGCAGTAAGTTTGTTAGACAAAAATAAAAATTAATAGTTTCAGATATTTTTATTCTGATTATCCGCTGTATTACCAGTAACGAGAGTAAATAAAGCTTGAACTTCATTTAGGTTAGCTGTAGACTGTGGGCAGTCGTAGGTCGACGATCCGCAATTATGCCAGTATTCCGATTGGACTACTGGCACAATTGGGGATAATCATATTTCATTTTCAAAATTCAGGTAACTACAAATCATCCTCTTAATTTTCTAGCCGCCCAAGTCAAGCCAAAACCCACCAGAAATATGGTCATGGTACCAATGACTATAGTCATATTGGTATGGAGCGGATTTGATAAAATTTGTGGCAATCCATTTTGAATAAGAATTGTAGATAAACTCATCCAACAGATTACCAAAACTCCAGAAAACACAGCAAAAATTGCTTGTGGATTTTTAGCTTTTGAAAGCAATCCCAAAAGAAAAAGTCCCAAAATTCCTCCACTAAATATGGAGGAAAGGGCCCACCAACCCTCTAATGTATTGCTGACTCCATTAAAGGCCAAGCCAACCAAAATACTGAGAAGGCCCATGACCAGTGAAGAAATTCTCAATACGCGGAGGGATAACTTTTCCGATGGATTTGGATGTATGTATTTACTAAAATGATCGGAAAGGATCACCGTAGCAGAACTGTTAATACTTGTGGAAACTGTACTCATTCCTGCAGCAAATATAGAGGCTATTAGCAGGCCCGTCAATCCAACTGGAAGTTGATTAACAATGAAATAGGGAAATACTTTATCTCCTATAATTCCCTCGGGAAGCAACTCTGGAAAAGACTCATAGTAAGCATATAATGCTGTCCCCATAAAAAAGAAAACAAAGGAAACCGGTACATAAAGTAGACTTCCGAACCAAGTAGCTTTTTTGGCCTCCCCCTCACTATTGGCTGTCAAGTAGCGCTGCACATAACTTTGGTCAATCCCAAAATTTTGAAGATTAATAAATAGGCCATATACCAAAATCATCCAAAAGGTCGAACTAGTAAACTCTAATTTAAAACTACCCAAGCTAAATTTAGCTGCATCCACTGCAATACTAAAAATGGCTTCTGGACCATTAGGAATTCCAAAAAGGATAACTCCTAGACAAGCCAAAGCTCCAAAGATTAATACGATTCCTTGAACAGCATCTGCCCAAATAACTGCCTCTATTCCTCCCCACATCGCATATAGTAGTACACTAAACCCGATTAAAATAATCATCCCAGGTATACTCCATCCCAAAAAAGCATTCATAGGCAAAGCAATTAAATACACAATTGCTCCCATCCGCGCAAGCTGAGTCAAAAGGTAACAACAAGAAGCATAGATACGTGCCCATGCACCAAAACGCTGCTCAAGATAGAAATAGGCAGATTCGCATTGTAATTTTCGGTAAAGAGGGACAAAATAGTTTACTGCAACCCATGCTGCCAAAGGAATGGAGAAACTGAAAACTAATCCATTCCAATTAGTCATGTAGGCATTTCCAGGCAACGCCAAAAAACTGATACTACTCACATAGGTGGCGAAGATCGACATTCCAATCGTCCATGTGGGAAGTCTACCTCCTCCTATCGTGAAATCTTGTGCTGTCCTTTTTCTGAATGAAAATGAAATTCCAAAGCCAACGATTGCCAACATGTAAATTAGAAAAATGGCGAGGTCTAGAATCTGCATTTTGAGAGAGAATCTTATGTAAAGTAAAGGAGCTTAGAAGACAACCTCTGAATTTAAGTTAGTATGAATATCCGCAATTCCATCAGGTCCTTAAAAAGAGGTTGGAACACCGAGAGTTACTGGCTACAAACAACTTAGCACTGAGTTGTCCCACAAATCCTATTTTATCAATTAAAAGATTGTTTAACTCTTTCTTTCACCTGTAATAATTTAGAAGAAAGTATTGATTTTACCGATAATTCATGTGAAAAAAGCGGGAGAGCAAAATTGTCTTCGCACAAACCTTCAATAGACATGGCTGCCTTTAACCCTTTTAGGTAACTGGACTGATACGTTCCGTGCTGGTATAGCTTATTGCTCAAAAAAAGGATGGTTTCTTGAAATTTCTTGACAGCATCGTATTCTTTTTTTTGGAAAGCTTCATAAAGCGCTACATAGAGTTCAGGAAAAAGATTAGCCCCTCCAGTTACTCCTCCATTACCTCCAATTAGTAAAGTTTCTGCTAAAATCTCCTCGGGTCCAACAAAGATTCTAAATTCTGGCTGTTGTCTAAACGCTTCACAAAGCGCCCGAAAATTTTCTATTTTTCCAGAGCTATCCTTAATCCCAATAATATTGGGGTGCTTGGAAAGTGTTACGGCAGTTTCGACCTCAATATTGATGTTGACATGCGAAGGCATATCGTACAGAAACAGTGGTAATTCTACAAAGTCTGCTAATTTTTTATAGTAATTGATTAATTCTGCCTGTCCGATATTCATGTAAAATGGTGGGGCAGCAACTATCGCCTTTGCTCCAAAGTTGTATGCGATGGCAGCTAAATCTACGCTTTCCAAAAAAGAACAGTCTGTCACCCCTACTAAAACCGGAACCCTTCCATTAACCTGCTGACAAGTAATCCGGATCAGGTCTCTTTTCACGGTTGAACTCAATCCTGAAAATTCTCCTGTAGTTCCTAGAATAAAAATACCATGAACACCCCCCTCAATCAAGTGCTCAATCAGTCTTTCACTATGATTAATATCGAGAGAAAAATCAGCCTTTAGGGGTGTAATCATGGGAGGGATAATGCCATTAAATTCGATCGATTTAGTCATGGGTTGAATGATTTGTTGGCATCAAAGGCGCAAATGAATGTATTTGATTTTTTCTCTATTAAAAGTATAACTCAGATGAACCGTACCATCTTTGGCTTGAATAATTGCTGGATAACTAAATTCCCCTGATTGTTCATTCTCCAAGACTAACAGTTCTTCCCAGTTTAGACCATCATTTGAGCCTAAAAGGACTAATTTATTTCTTCCTTTTTTCAGTGGGTTTACAACCAATAGGTGGTATCCATTGAAAAGAGTCACTCCATCGATTCCGGAATTATTATTTTCCAAATTGGTGGCTTCTAATGGGGTCCAAGACGAACCCTCGTCTGAAGACCAAGCCTGTGCCACTACTCCTTCTTGCGTACGACAAAGTAATTGGATCCTTCCATCTGAATGAAAAAGAATTGTTGGCTGAATCGCATTGAAGGGTCCTTTTATATCTACTTTTTCCCAGCTAGTAAAATCTGGATTGGATATTTCAACATGTGAAGTCCATCGATTATTGATTTCAAAACTGCTAGGATGAAGAAGTTTGCCATTGGGAAGTTCGACCGATTTGTTTTTTACCGGCCCAAGAAATCCTGGCGGCAGTTGAGTTTCCCTAGACCAAGTTTTCCCATCATCTTCGGAAACCTTGTAATGCCCCCACCATTCTCTGGGATTAGGGCCTTCTTTGTAGAATAGCACAATTTTCCCATCCTTTTTCCGATGCAAAACTGGATTCCATGTGGGATTTCTGAAGACCTTGTTTTCTACGCCATCGGCTACCAATGATGGAATAGACCAGTCTCCATTTTTTCTGTGTGAAGCATAAATACTTACATCTGGATGACGCTCATAAGTACCTCCAAACCATGCTGCTAGGATGCCATCTGAAGTTTCTACAAGGGTAGAAGCATGGCATGAAGGAAAAGTGGCGGTTTCATAAATGAAACCTGAAAAGAGAATTTTTGGAGTAATTTCTTCAGGTTCGGAAAATGAAAAAAACCCTATAAGGCTTACAAAGGAAATGAAAGAAAGCATAGATTATTTGGCTTGAGATAAAAACTCTTCTATCAATTTAACAAAAATCAGAGATTATTTAAATTATTTTTATGGATCATCCTCAATTCTACCAGTGACTTAGTAGACGTAGATTGAAGGAAAAAATTGTACACAGAAAGCTGTCTATGTGATCCACAATTCAGATTAAAAAAGGAATTTGCCCTCCCACATTATTATATACAAATCTATT
>JALRIY010000156.1 GCA_023255285.1 Algoriphagus sp. | reverse complement strand
ATCTTACTACGACTCTCCTTTCTATGTTCTTGGGAAGGATTTGCCCAAGGTCTGCCAGGCCTTGGAGCGGGTACTACGCCCAATAACCGACCCATTTTGCATGGAAAGAACTGGGTAGCCATTACAGGTAAGCCTTTAGCAGCAACAGCTGGAGCACTAGTATTCCAACAAGGTGGAAATGCCGTGGATGCAGCTTGCGCAATGATCGCAGCCACTTCTACCATGTGGGACGTACTTTCTTGGGGCGGAGAAACACAGGCACTAATTTACAATCCCAACACCAAAAAAGTAGTTGCTATCAATGCGATGGGTATAGCCCCTACCGGTGCCACTGTGGAATTTTACAAGGGGGAAGGTATGGACTATCCTCCTCAATATGGTCCTCTTGCCGCTACGACACCTGGAACACCTGGGGGAATCCTCACCATGCTCGCTGAATTTGGCAAACTGAGTTTGGAACAAGTACTAAAGCCAGCAATGGACTTGGCCAAAGGATACCCTATTGAAGCACAAACTGCCAATAACATCGAAAATAACAAAGCCAAAATCAAAGATTGGCCCTATTCTAAAAAAGTATTTCTCCCTCATTTGGGTGAATCTCGTGAAGCTCCTGTGGCCGGAGAAATCTTTGTTCAAGAAGATTTGTACCAAACGCTACTCAAATTAGTTGAAGCCGAACGAGCCGCATTGAAAGCAAAAAAATCAAGAAAAGAGGCTATCTATGCTGCCTATGATCGCTTTTACAAGGGCGATATTGCCAAAGAGATTGTACGTGGCACACGAGAGCAAGGAGGCTTGTTTACCGAGGCAGATTTAGCCAACTGGAAGGTGAAAATCGAAGAGCCTCTTCAAGTCAACTACAAAGGAATTGACGTGTACAAAATGCAGGAATGGACCCAAGGGCCTGCTTTATTGCAGACTCTGAATATCCTGGAAAATTTTGACCTCAAATCCATGGGCTATAACTCCACACCTTACATTCATACGGTCTACCAAGCAATGAGTTTAGCTTTTGCTGACCGCGATTTTTATTATGGAGATCCAGCGTTTGTCAAGTCCCCCATGAAAGGCCTCCTTTCCAAGGAATATGCGAAGGAACGAGCAGCGCTTATTGGCCCCATCAACAACCCTAAATTGGGTGCGGGGAATCCATATCCATTTCAAGGGGAAAACAACCCCTACCTGCACTTGTTGAACAAAAACAAGGAAAAAGTAGCAGCACTCCATACAAATGAAATTTCAAGCAAGGTAGACGACAAATTTTTAGCTGATTTTCAGAGTGGTACCACCTCGGTAGAAGCCGCAGATGCTGAAGGATGGGTAGTTTCTGTCACCCCATCAGGAGGCTGGATACCGGCTGTAATTGCAGGAAATACAGGCGTAGGACTCTCCCAACGCATGCAGAGCTTTGTATTAGATGAAAATCTCAATCCCTACAACTTACCTGAACCAGGTAAAAGACCGAGGGTTACGCTTACTCCAAGCATGGCGCTGAAAGACGGCAAACCTTACCTTGCCTTTGCAGTACAGGGAGGAGATTCCCAAGATCAAAACCTACTCCAATTCTTTTTGAATATCGTTGAGTTTGACATGAATGTGCAAGAAGCTGTTGAAGCTCCCAACTTTAACTCCTACCAGATGCAAAGTAGTTTTGGAAATCATGAAATTCGTCCGGGAGCTATTACTCTTCGGGAGGACACTCCAGAATGGGTTCGTCGAGATCTACTCAAGCGAGGGTATACCATGGAATTCTGGAACAAAACTTCTGGTCCACTAACCGCCATCTGGATTGACTGGAAGCATGGGAGCTTCTGGGGTGGCGCAAGTAACTACGGCGACGATTACGGCATAGCCTGGTAAAAAGTTCAGGAAGCAGGTTAAACCTGCTTCGTGAATGTATTTCCAAAACGATCAATCACTTCAACTACCAAGTTTTCGGTGGAATTGGGTTGAAAGAAAAATAGGTGATCTGTAAGTTGGGGCTCTACCCATGTTCTGCGTGCTGGTAAGCTAGGTCCAGTATGCAGTTCCACACTCCAAGGATCCAGTGCCATAATCTTTTTTGGCGAACCCACTTTTATTCCGTTTTCATACCAAGAAATCTCCCATTTTGGGTCGTAATTCCAGCAATTAATTGAGAAATGATCTGGAAAATCTGGATGATATCCCTTGGAGTAAACTCTAAATTGCTCTTCTAAAGTTAAGCCAGTTCCCTTGTATTTCCACTGTAGTTCAGACCCACGCGCTTCATAAATTGCATAGCCTGAAGGGGTACCATCATAGCAAATTGGACCAGACCACCAAGCACCACATACGGTACCATGACAATGCTCAAAGATATTTCCTTGAATCATGTTGTCGTTGAAATGAGTATGTCCAGAAAGTATATGCACTTGGTAACCTTCTAAAAGCCGATATAAATGTTCACGATTGCTAACGGTGCCACCTAATGTATCGTTTTTGGGATAGCGGGTCACTGCGCCTGTATAGGTTGGGATGTGCAGGGAAATAACCACAGTTCGTCCTTTTTCTACAAAGGCAAGGTCTTGCTCCAACCAAGCCAACTGCTCCTCTGGCAATAGACCAATGTATTTCGTTCCTGTTCCCAAATAGAATACATCATCCAAAACCACATAATGAATTTCGCCTCTATTCCAAGAGTAATAAGTTGGTCCAAAATGTCCTTTAAATGTTTGTGCCGTCCAAGCATCTGAACGCACCCTAAAGTCCATGTCATGATTCCCAATTACTTGAAAAAATGGAATTCCATAGGATTGTATGGATTGATTGTATTCGTTAAAAAGTTCCAATTTATCGTACACCAAATCTCCACAGCCGATCCCAAAAGCATTGGGATCATTCAATGATTGAATGGTTTTAACGACATCGGGTACAGAAACAGTCAATAATTGGTTGGCCTCGTACTCGTTCTGAATTTGTGTATCCGAAAGCAACAAGAAATGATGATTTCCATCTCCTGCAACTGTTGGTTGCAGTTCAAAATTTAAAACTTGGTCTAGGGTGGATTTGTCAATTAACTTAAAAATTGAAGAGGAACCATTTGGGAGCTTTTTTATCTCAAAACCACTGGGTTGCGACACAAAGACAAATTCACGATCAGAACCTGAAATGAGTTCGTATTCACCCGCTCCATTGGTTTGTACGACCATACGTCCATCCGAAATTACTACCCCAGAAATACCTTTTCCTGTAGCAGACACCTTGCCTTTGATTCGAATAGGAAAAAAGCCTCCAGAGGGAGTAGGATTTTTAGATGGATTAACTTGCGCTAAAGCATTATCACCTAGGGTAAGGTAGGCTGCGGTTGAAATACCAATGCTTTTAATGAAATTTCTTCTAGTAGACATACAACTGCTGATTATTGGTTGGTGGTCAAGGGAATCACTTGCGTAGCTAACAACACGCCCTCTTTTCCTTTGATTTCAAGGGTAACCTGGTTCAAATTCCAATCAAACGATGCCAACCCATAGTTAAGTTTGGCGATCAGTTCACTAATCCGAAAGCTATTTTTTTCTTCTGCTATCCCAGACCAAGTATGGGTTAGTCCACTAGCGGTCACCTCATAAATCCCCTCAGGGAACCGGGAATCCACTAACTTCATGATCTCGGCGATGTGGCGATCTCCGCTTAGTAAGATGGGATTCTGGACACCAGAACTGGCAATAAGATTCAATAACTTTTCCCGCTCTTGCGGAAAATTGGCCCACTTTTCATAAGCATGCTCTGTGGGTAAAAATTGGATTCCCGATACGATAAAGTTCACCCGAGCAGTGCTTGTTTTCAGTTCGTTTTCCAGCCATTTCCATTGGTCAGCTCCCAAAATTTGTCCTGTGGAATTGATTTGGTAGACGCGATCCACTCGCATAAGCGTATCTCTAAAGTAGCGACCATCTAACAAAATCACTTTCACTTGATGCTCTCCTTCCCCATAAGTATGAGAGGAATATCCTCCTTCCCTTTTCCGTTCAGGAGCACCTAGGGGAACATTCAAAAAATCAAACATTAAGTCTCGAGAGGCCTTTTTCTGAGCATAGTTCTTGCCACCATCATTAATTCCATAATCGTGATCATCCCAAATCCCAATGATTGGGGTACTTTCTTTAAGAAGCTGGTAATCTAGATTGGCATTCTGACGCATATACTTTGCACGAAGTGTATCCATCACAGGAGAATCTCCATAAATATTGTCCCCCATCCATACCCATAGGTCTGGTTTTTCTGCGAGAATAGGTTTCCAGAGGGGCTGAGAAGCATCTTGACGATTGCAAGAGCCGAATGCAATTCGATCTAGCTTTCCATTTTGACCCAAGCTGGTAGTCACTTGGATCAAAAATAAAAAGCAAATTAAAAGGAATAGAGAATTATTCTTCATTAAATGCTTTGTTAACGTACTTAAAGCTAACAAAACAAGGGTATAAGATTAGGTTTAGATTGTTAAGAATTTATTATTTCCTGATGATCCGATTTGCCACCACTAACCAGAAAAAAAAGGTTTGAGGTTCAATTAGGTAAGCTGTGGACCGTTGACTTTGGTCTGTCCGCAATTTTAAATAGGCGAGCTGAGCTCTTCTGGCATGATTGCGGATAATCATTTATTATTTTAAATCTTCACCCTTTTGAATCTCTTTCCCAAAAATCTCTTTGACCACCCAGCCCTTACCCCATTCGGCTTGCTCCTCTTGACTCCATAGTTGAGGGAAAAAGATCACTTTTTGAAAACGAGGAGGCAAATACTTCTGCCAGTTGGTCCCTCCAGTAGCTGCAATGTCCACTGGATCACGTTGCAAGTAGCGAACGGCTGATTTGTAATGTGCCAAAGGCCAAAACACGTTGGCTTTCAAATCAAATTGACGCATCAACTCGCGCAACTCCTCGGAAGGATCACTCAATTCGGTGTATCGCTTCCAAAGGTTTTTGCTTCGGTAATTTTCAATCAATTCTACCAAGCCTTTTTGGTACTTGGCTTCAAAACTTTTTAAAGTCAAGGTTTTTTGACCCGTGGCCAATTCAATAGCACCCTGCTGCCAGTACAGGTTTTCAAACAGAGAATTGGCATCCGAATTGGAATCAAATTGATCTCGCTTCCCTACCGTCACCAAATGCCATACCTCTGTGGCCATCAACTCAATCTCTCGAAATTGAGCACTTTGAAAACCCGAGGAAGGCAGCAGAGACATTCGAAACTTAAGAAACTGTTCTTTCTCCATCCCCTTCCACATCATCGCAAAAGAACTGATCAAATGATCAAAATACATGAGGATACGTTCTAGCCTAATCTTAAAAAAATCCTCATTCAGAGGATTCTGATCAGCCAATTGTTCCATTTCTGAAAGAATCAACTTGAAGTAAAGCTCTGTAATTTGGTGGTAGATGATAAATATCTTTTCGTCTTTAAAACTTGTTTTAGGCTGTTGAAGTGATAA
>JALRIY010000155.1 GCA_023255285.1 Algoriphagus sp. | reverse complement strand
GGTACATGCTTTGGTAGCTCTCCACCGCAAAGGAAGCGGAGTGCCCCTTGGCAAAGGAATAGCCTGCAAAACTCTCGATCTGCATCCATACCGCAGCCGCCTCGGCATCCTTCCTTCCCAGTTGCTTGCAATTGTCAAAGTAGGCAGCCTTCACCCGCTCAAACTCGTCCTTGGAGCGGGATTTGCCACTCATGCCCCTGCGCAGCACATCCGCCTCGGCCAGGCTCAGCCCAGCAAAATGGTGAGCCACCTTGATCACATCCTCCTGGTACACCATGATGCCGTAGGTCTCTGGCATGATCTCCGCCAGCACAGGATGGGCCTGCTTTCTCCGCTCTGGGTCCCGGTGTCGCAAGATGTACTCCCGCATCATGCCCGATCGAGCTACCCCCGGGCGGATGATGGAACTGGCAGCCACCAGCTCCAAGTAGGTGTCGGCCTGCAGCTTGGCCAGCAGCATGCGCATGGCCGGAGATTCTACATAAAAGGCGCCAATCGTATGCCCACTGCGGAGAAGTTCCTTGATCTTTGGGTCTTGCTTAAACTGAGCTACTGCTCGGATATCTACTTCAATCCCTCGGTTGCGCTGGATCAGCTCCAAGCTGGACTTGATATGCCCTAGCCCTCGCTGACTCAGGAGATCAAACTTGTGTAAGCCGATGTCTTCGGCTATGTGCATGTCGATATGGGCCACAGGAAAGCCCTTGGGAGGCAAACTAGTAGCGGTATAGTAATGCATGGACTTATGCGATAGCAACAGTCCACATGCATGAATAGTCAGATGGGAGGGCATGTCATGCAGTACCTGCGCATAGCGAAGGATCAACTTGCCCAAGCCATCGGGGCTATAGCCTACTTTGTCGGCCTGCTGCAGTAGAGACTCAATGTCTGATTTGGGTAGGCCAAAGACCTTGCCCAGTTCGCGGATCACAGAGTTGTATTGAAAGGTGCTATACGAGCCGAGTAGCGCTACATGGGCCTCTTGACCTACATTGTATTTTTTAAATAAGTAGTCAAACACCTCATCGCGGTCGGTCCAACTAAAGTCAATGTCAAAGTCGGGAGGGTTTTCTCGGTAGAGATTGATGAAGCGCTCAAAATAGAGGTCCAGCTCCATGGGGTCTACATCGGTAATTCCCAAGCAGTAGGCGACCACGGAGTTGGCCCCAGAGCCTCGTCCCACATGGTAAAAATTGCGACGATGGGCAAACTGCACTAGGTCGTAGTTGATTAAGAAATAGGACACAAAGTCTTTTTGCTGAATCAATTCCAGCTCCTTTTCAATGCGCTGTTGCACAGCTGTAGAGAGCTTCGGATAGCGCTGCTGCGCTCCTCGGAAGGTTTCCTGTCGGAGGTAGTCTAAATCTTCTCCTCCGGTACCGAGTAGGTCGCGCTTGTTTTTGACCGCTTGAAAGTAGAAGGAAAACTGGCACTGCTCCAGCAATTTTTGGGCATTGAGGAGGAGGTAGCTATGGTTTTCGCAGCGAGCGATGAGTGCTGCATAGCCATAGAGCTGATCCGAGGGATCTGCCTGTTCCTGCACAGGAAGTTTGCTAAGCAGTGTATTCAGATCCATGCTGCGTAGGAGCCGGTGCGCATTAAACTCCAATTTGGAGGAAAAACTAACTGGCTGCAGAAGTACCAATTTTTCTCGTTTCCGGTACCAAGGTGAAGAATGTAGCTTGTTGAATTGGCTGGGGTGGATGCCAATATACTCGTGGTCGGCCAAGGGAAAGTACTCCTTCGGAAAAGGATAGACCACAAAACTATTTACAAAGTGCGGTGCCTTATCCGCAAAAGGCCGCTTCTGAATTAGGTGCTCCGAGAGGTGCTTATTGAGTTCGTATAGGCCTTCCTGATTTCGTGCGAGGCCAATGTATTGCTGGATGATGCCGTTCCTAAAATCAACCCCAATTACCGGATGAATGCCTGCTTTTTGTGCTGCCCGGATAAAAGGAAATACCGCGGCACTGCTGTTGATGTCTGTGAGTGCCAGGGCGTCTATCTTTCTATTTTTTGCTTCGGATACGAGCGCATCTACTGACAAGGTGCCGTATTTGAAACTGAAGTGGCTGTGGCAATTGAGAAACATGGAGTAGGCAAGATCTTTCCCGAAGACTATCCTCGGAATGAAGGAGATAAGTAAACTAGAATTCAAGGAGATTGCCCTTTCCTGAAGATCAGGGAGGGATCAAAGAATTAAAATGTTAATTTTATTAACATTTTAATGTTTATAATGTAAACAAAAAGAAGAATAAAAAAAGCTACACCCTCAGAAAAATAAAGAAAATTTTCTATTCGTTTCCAATAGCTCGAATAGACTAAATCAGCATATTTTTTCTATCTATCCGCCGGCTACCCTGGTCCAGGTATCTTACCTGCCGATGGACGTACATTTTACCTGACCGCCGCGCTTAAGTTTTAAGTAAGCTAACTCATTCGATCTGCGGATGTTTCCCCTTGGATTAGCTTGAATACTTTTTTTTACACTGATTCAGGAGAAAAGATCCATAGATTTTTTGTTTCCCCTCAAGGATTTATCTGCGTTATTTTTCCTTATTAATCCGCGTTAAAATAAGGTTTGCGGGTAATTACAGGATTAGGCCTTGGCTAGCAGTAGCTGAAACTCTAAGGCACTACAGGCTTTGAACTCATCGGCTTCCAAGTCCTCAAAAATTTCTTCGTCGGCGACGATATTCGTTTTCTCAACATGTCCATCGGGATGAAGAATAAGTTCAATCCCAGTATAGTCTTCTGGATGGATACAGACCAAAACTTGGTAGTCGTCAAAAATTCGTTTGAAGTACTGCGAAATTCCTTTTGCCACGATGAATTCTCTGTTTGATTAAAAATAATTCAAAAAAAGCGAGGAGAAGCATTGCTTTTTCCAAAGCCTTTCTAAATTTGTGGCAAGCTAATGAAAACAAACGCAAACAACTACTGGTGGTGGCATTCCAAAACTTTCCTCGGGAAAGCTCAGAAAGCCGTTGCCTAGATTTTGTGCAATACATACCTCAAAAGGCTTACTGGTTTTCCCTGGTAAGCCTTTTTTTGTGCCTATACTTTAACCAAAAATGTCACAGACCATTCTCCTACACACACAGTACCGCAAGCGATTGGCCGATACCATCACGCCAGTCAGTATTTACCTGCAAGTGCGCGATCGCTTTGCGAATCCCATCTTACTGGAGTCCTCGGATTATCGAGGGCAGGACAATAGCTATTCCTATATCTGTTTCAACCCACTAGCTTCATTTTCCTTTACCGCAGGTACGGTTTTAGAAAAAATACCTACTGGAGAAGAAAACTCCTATCGGGTAAGCCCAGAACAACCGCTAATGGATTGCTTGCGACGCTTTGGGAATTCCTTTCAATCGAACCCAGACTCCTTCAAATTCAGTACAAACGGCCTTTTTGGCTACACTCAATACGATACCGTAGGCTGGTTTGAGGACATTCAGCTACAGGGTACTCCTTCGAATGAGGTACCCATGATGCATTATGCCATGTACCAAAACATCATCGTGGTGGATCATTACAAAAACGAGCTACATCTTTTTGAACATTTGCCTGAGGGTGCTGAGCGTGTCTCTCACTTGGATGAAATCGAAACATTGCTGAATAATAAGAATATTCCAGCCTACTCTTTCAAGAAGGAAGGTGAAGAGTTTTCCAACTACAGTGATGAGGAGTTCTTGGGATTACTCGCTCAAGCCCAGAAGCATTGCCAGCGTGGAGATGTGTTTCAGTTGGTCCTTTCTCGCCGATTTACTACTGCCTTCAAAGGGGATGAGTTTAACGTGTACCGTGCCCTTCGCTCGGTCAATCCCTCTCCCTACCTATTCTATTTTGATTATGGATCCTTCAAGGTCTTTGGAAGCTCGCCAGAGGCACAAATCGTTGTAAAAAATAGAAAAGCAACCCT
The DNA here is from genome assembly GCA_023255285.1 of Algoriphagus sp. Lineage (GTDB taxonomy): Bacteria > Bacteroidota > Bacteroidia > Cytophagales > Cyclobacteriaceae > Algoriphagus. The sequence goes on along the minus strand of JALRIY010000155.1, from coordinate 1,544 downwards.
CTACCCAATTGCAGGTACCTTCCGCCGTACCGGCAACGATGTGGAGGATGCCGCCCTTGCACGCAAACTTTACGACGATCCCAAAGAAAATGCAGAGCACGTCATGCTGGTAGACCTAGCACGGAATGACCTTTCTCGTTCTTCCGATCGGGTGGAAGTAGAGGTCTTCAAAGAAGTGCAATACTACTCCCATGTGATCCATTTGGTATCTAAAGTAACAGGTCAGCTTCCCGAAGGAGCAAATCCACTTCAATTAGTTGCCGATACCTTTCCTGCTGGAACCCTTTCCGGTGCACCAAAATACCGAGCCATGGAATTGATTGATGAATTGGAATCGGTCAATCGTCAATTTTATGGAGGTGCTATCGGCTACCTGGGGTTCAATGGGGACTTTAACCATGCCATTGTGATTCGCTCTTTTGTGTCCGAAAACAACCAACTTCGGTTTCAAGCTGGTGCTGGCGTAGTTGCCAAAAGTGACATCCGCTCCGAATTACAGGAGGTAGCCAACAAACTAGAAGCCTTGCGGGTGGCATTGAAAACTGCAGAACAGATTTAAGCGATGCATTCATGAAAATTTTAGTCATAGACAATTACGATTCTTTTACCTACAATTTGGTCTACCTGATTCGTCAACTGGGGTATGGACAGCAATTGGACATTCGTCGAAATGATGCCTTTGCCTTAGATGAGGTGGAGCTCTTCGATAAAATCCTCCTTTCCCCTGGACCGGGTATTCCGGAAGAAGCGGGGCTCATGCCTGCGTTATTGCAACGGTATAGGGCAACCAAATCTATTCTAGGCATTTGTTTGGGACACCAGGCCATTGCAGAGGCTTTCGGTGGTAAATTACATAACTTAGCTGAAGTCCAGCATGGGGTAGCTGCTACCTTCACGGCAGTGCCTGATCAACTATTTGCTGGACTACCTAGCCAGTTTGCAGTAGGGAGGTATCATTCCTGGGTAGTTGATGAAGCATACCTTCCTGTTGATCTGGAGGTGATTGGACGTACGTCGGACCAACAAATTATGGCCATTCGGCACAAGCAGTATGACCTACGAGGACTACAGTTTCACCCAGAAAGTATTCTCACCGAACACGGATCCCAGTTGATCCAAAATTGGCTCCAATCCTAAATGATTTCAATCCACCGATGAAAGACATATTAAATCACCTTATTGCACACAAAACCCTCTCTCAGCCACAGGCAAAAGAGGCATTGAAAAACCTAGCCACAGGATCCTATCCGAGTAGTCAAGTAGCCGCCTTTATGACCGTATTCCTGATGCGCAGTATTACTGTGGAGGAGCTGCGTGGATTCCGCGAAGCCATGCTCGAACTCTGTGTGCCCATTGACCTATCAGAATACGATGCCATGGACCTCTGTGGCACGGGAGGCGATGGTAAGGATACCTTTAATATTTCTACGCTTTCCTCCTTTATTGTAGCCGGAGCCGGGCAAGCGGTGGCCAAGCACGGCAATACAGGTGTTTCTTCCATTTGTGGATCTTCCAACTTGCTTGCCCATTTTGGATACGAGTTT
>JALRIY010000154.1 GCA_023255285.1 Algoriphagus sp. | reverse complement strand
CAAGCCCGCGTCATCTCCTTTGTGCCTGGAGGGCCAGGGAGGGTTTCTACCTCTAGTTCCAAGTCTTTGAGGTCTCTTTTCAATTGCCCCATCGCACAGTACGTAGTAAAAACAGCTCCAGGCCGCATGGCATCCACCACTGTTGCCAATACCTCTTTCTTCCAAAGTTCAGGTTGTTTACTAGGAGCAAATGCATCAAAAAACACCACATCTGCAGGGTAAAGTACCGCATCTGCTAACGTTGTCTGGTCCTTCTTAAAATTAAAATATTCAGATACAGGCCCTCCCTCGTTCCAAGGAAGTTCGTGAAGCGCCTGAAAATACTTGTGGTAATGCCAGATGCCGTGGTCGTGCTCTGTGTAATTCAGTTGAGAATAGATCTCCTCGCTCACTGGAAAAGGTTCTATGCTGTGGTAGAGAACAGGTACCTGATTTTGTTCCGCCCAAACCAACGCTAGCCAAGCATTCAAGCCAGTGCCAAAGCCTACTTCAAATACGCGTAAGGGAAATTTACGAGGATTTCGGTTGAGCCATGCGTCTAATCCATAAAGCATAAATACATGGATGGATTCGCGATAGGCACCGTGAAAACTATGGTAGGTTTCTTGGAGCTCCTCGTGGTAGAGCGAATGAGAGCCGTCTTCTGTGGTGATTAGCTTTACCTTGGGCTGGCTCATATTTTATAAATCAATGCAGTACAATACGCGGAAATACCCTCTTCACGGCCTACAAAACCGAGATGCTCTGAAGTGGTGGCTTTGATAGATAGTGCTTCCTCATGGACTTCCATTATTGCCGCAAGGCAGGCTTTCATGTCGGGAATATGTGGATTGAGCTTGGGAACTTGAAGACAAACGGTGCTATCCAAGTTTCCAAGCTCGTAGCCTGCGCTTCGGATCATTTGCATCACTTCCTTTAAAAGTAATTTGCTGTCTATCCCCTTGTATTTTGGGTCTTTGTCCGAAAAGTGATAGCCAATGTTACGCATATTGGCAGCTCCGAGGAGGGCATCGCAAATCACGTGGATCAATACATCGGCATCCGAATGGCCAACAGCACCTTTGTTATGCGGCACGCGGATACCTCCCAGCCAAAATTCATGGGTTTCACTCAATTGGTGTACATCGTAGCCAAAGCCGATTCGAAATGGGGTCATGAGGGATTCGATTGATAATAGAGTACAGAGGCTTGGTCTTCCTGTAGCAATCGCTTCGCCCAGGTGGAGAGCTGAGCGGCTTCACAGGAGGCTTTTTGCTCAAATTCTTGCCAATATACAGCAGGATCGCCTAAATGTGCATAGTAAGCCAAGTTCATGGCACGATTAAGTAGCTGAATGGACTCGTAAGTCTTCATTGCCTCAGATTGATTTTTTATTTTTTGCAAGGAAGAAGAGGGGATTTCTTGGCTAAAAAAATCGGAAAGCAATCCATCTAGTGCTTGTTCTGCTTCTTTGGCACACAGTCCTTGTTCCATTTTTCCAGAAAAAACAAGTAGTCCCGGATCAACAGAGCCTGTAATATATGCCCCAATGGAGGCAAAAATTTTACCTTTCTTTACGAGTTGCTGCTCAAGAGGAGAAGATTTGCCTCCTCCCAACAAATCACTCAATAAATCTCCTTCCAGATATCCGGCAGCTCCTCGAGCAGGCATTTTGTAAACTTTGTAGAGGGCGTCGGTAGGCACCCTTGCTTGGATTTCAAGCGTTTTCTTTTGTCTTTGTACGGGGTCCTGTACGATTGATACAGAGGCCCTTTCCTTAGATGGAATCGGGCCAAACCATTTTTTTGCCAGTTGGGCTACCTCTTTGAATTGGACACCCCCTGCTACCACAAGGATTGCGTTTCCAGGGTGGTAATGCGCTTGGTAAAAGTCCCAAATCGATTCGCGGGTATAGCCTTCGATGTCTGCCAAACTTTCTCCTATGGTCGGCCAACGATAGGGGTGGCTGCTGTAAGCCAATTTACGAAGGTGATGCCACACGTCTCCGTAAGGTTGACTTAGATAGCGCTGCTTGTATTCCTCTAGGACCACTTTTCGTTGGGTTTCGATGGTTTTTTCTGTCAGGCTGAGGTGAGCCATGCGGTCCGATTCCAACCAAAATGCCGTTTCCAAATTGCTCGAAGGCAGGGTCATGTAGTAATTGGTGATATCTGGACTAGTGAAGGCATTGCAGGACCCACCTACCCGCTCCAGCGCCCGGTCAAATTCTGGGACATGGGCCGAACTTCCAAACATCAGGTGTTCAAAAAAATGGGCAAGGCCAGTTTTTCCAGGTTGCTCAAATCGAGAACCTACTTTATAGAGCAGGTTGAAAACAGCAATTTTGGAACTGGAATCTTCGTGAACGATCACTTCCAAGCCATTGTCTAAAAAAATTCGTTGGTAATCAAACATGTGGATTGGGGCTATATGGTCGAATAATAGTGAGCGAAAACTACTTCAAATGAATTTTTGAGAGCTATTTCAAAATTTGTTTTTTGCCTTTGATGTAAGAAGTCCCGATTTTTACAAAAAAGAACGAACTTTGCACCACTTCGCTAAGTTAGCGTACCGATGCAGACTTCTCAATCACCCCGATGAAAAAACACTGTGTAGATCTGAAAAAAACAGGTCAGTTTTCCACTTTTTTTTTGGATTACCTGGAGGGAAAGGAGTCACTTCGTCCTTTTTATACGCATGTACCAACACTAGAAAGTTTTAAAGAAGCGATTGCAGCCTCCCAATTTACAGACCAAAAGCGGAAAACTTTAGTGGAGGTATTAGAGGATCAATACGCAAGCGTGGATGCTTCTCCAGCAATAGACCATCAGCTTCAGGCTTTGCGAGACCCAAAGACGTTCACTGTGACTACGGGGCATCAGCTCAATCTATTTACCGGGCCCCTGTATTTCATCTATAAGTTGGTGACTGTCATTAATCTAGCCAAGCGCCTGAAAAAGGCCTATCCGGAGTATTACTTTGTGCCAGTATATTGGATGGCCACCGAAGACCACGATGCTGCAGAAATCAACTACTTTAAATTGGATGGGGAGACTTATCGTTGGGAAAGCCCTCAAAAAGGAGCTGTAGGGGAATTTGAGTTGGATGCTACTTTCCAAACCTTTCTAAAAAGCTTGGGCTTTGTACCCCCTGTATTTAAGGATGCCTATTCACAAAGTACGCACTTGGCAGAGGCAGTACGAAAATACGTCCATACACTTTTCGGGGAGGAAGGGTTGGTCGTCCTGGACGCCAACGAGCCGCGCTTGAAGCGCGAATTTCTTCCTGTCTTGGAGTCTGATATTTTCGAAAATCAGCCGTTTGCTGCTGCTCAACAAAGTACCCAGGCTTTGGAAAAGCTAGGGTACAGTTCTCAGATTTATCCTAGACCAATCAATTTGTTCTATTTAGACAAAGGACTTCGAGAGCGAATTGAACAGGAGGGGCAGGATTATGTAGTGGTGAATACCAGCCTACGATTTACAGCTGATCAACTGAGAAAAGAATTAGGGGAACATCCTGAGCGATTCAGCCCCAACGTAGTACTTCGCCCTGTTTACCAAGAATGGATTTTGCCAAATTTAGCCTACGTGGGAGGACCTGCAGAAGTGGTCTATTGGCTCCAATTGAAAGGAGTATTTGATGCGTTTTCCTTGCCTTTTCCAGTACTCTTGCCGAGAAACTTTGCTTTGGTGCTTGATCCTCCCATTCAAAAAAAGATGGAGCAGCTGGGTTGGAGTCCTGAACAACTTTTTCAAAGTCTTCCCCAGTGGAAAAAAGAGTTTGTACAAGCTTCTTCTTCCTTGGATTTTTCTTTGGCAGGGCCCAAAGGTCAGATTTCGAATCTCTTTAACGAGCTGACCAAAGAAGCCAGCGCCTTGGATGGGAGCTTGGCTAGGGCATTTGGTGCGGGAGAGGTGCGAAGTCTCAAAATTTTGGAGCAACTGGGTGCAAAGTTACGGAAAGCGGAAGAGCGTAGGCATGCGGTAGTTATTCAGCGAGCTCAAAAAGTAGTAGATTTTATTTCTCCTGGAGGAAGTCCACAGGAGCGTGTAGTGAATGTGATGCAGTTTTATTTGGCTTATCCACTTTTTTTGGAAAGGCTGATTGAAAATTTTGATCCCTTTGAATTTAAGATGTACCTATTTTATTTGGAAGAATGACTAAAGCAGTGCTTCGGCAAAAATACAAGGAGCGACGAAAGGAGCTATCCACAGAGGTCGTAGATCGCCTTTCCCAACAACTCACCAAGCAAGTGGAAAATTGGCTTGCCGGTAAAAAGGATTTGGATCATGTACATCTATTTTTTCCTATCGCCAAGTTCAACGAGGTAAATACTTTTTACATCAAAGAGAGTTTGGATAGGATGGGTAAAGTTCTCTACACCTCACAAGTAAATCGAGAGACAGGAGGTTTGGATACTTTAAAGCTTCCGGAAGAGGCTACCTTTTTCTTAGATCCTTGGGATATCCCTGTGCCCCAAGAGTCGTTGAAGGTAACTTCAACAAAGATCCAGCTTGTTTTTGTGCCCTTATTTGCCTACGATGTTCAGGGCAATCGAGTGGGCTTTGGAAAGGGGTTTTACGATTCATTTTTGCGGAGTTTTGCACAGCCTGTGGTAAAAGTAGGCCTTAGTTTCTTTGGCCCAGAGGAAAGTTGCTTTCCAGAATCCTACGACGTGGCCTTGGATTATTGCATTACTCCAGACCAAGTATGGGCTTTTAGTACTACTTAATTCTGGGTTTATTCTCCTAATTCTTGTGGTCCCAAAGAAGGATTTATTTTTGAAGTAGTACTCAATTAAAGGACCAGCAGCGGGTAGTACTTCAGAGCAGGGCCCTCGTATCCTAGTTGATTTCGGTGGTGGACCATTAATCAGAGTTGATGATTGCTCTATTTTTTAATGGGTTCAACTAAAAAGCTTTGTAGTTTAGTTGGCTAAGACCCATTGCTTACATAGCCTTCTGAGCGGGGGCATTTGGCAGTTGGGGATTTTCAAAAGCGGTTAAATTTGACTAGAGTTATGGATTATATTTACTGTTTATTTCACCAACTGGTAATCACCCCTTTTTTCCTTCAAAACAATATAAAATTTTGCGAGTAGTAAATTTTAAAGTTGGCCAATTGCTAGGTGATTTTTAAAAATTAGGGCAATTGTTTTCTTTATCACTATTTAGGTTTAGATTAAAATAAATACTCCCTAATTTAAGTAGGGCTTTTTGGTGAAATCCTTAATTTAAAACGGCTTTAGCTAGGAGTTTCTGGGACTACCCAAGGACTCGCTCATTTATTTAGAATAATATATTGCCGCCGGTTGGAATAAGTAGCTTTTATTCTTCAAAGTACTTGAGTTGCTATTATTTCTAAGTTTTAGAAATTTTTTATTCAAAAAATCAAAATTTTTTAAATTTTGTTTAATCAATTAAGGCGAAATAATATTTTGATAACATTAAAAAAATTTAGTCAATCTGTTAAAATTTGTTAAATGAGGATAGAAACGCCAAATTTTTAGCTTACTCGCCTG
>JALRIY010000153.1 GCA_023255285.1 Algoriphagus sp. | reverse complement strand
ACAAAGCTTTTGTAGGCGCCTTTGGGAGCGGCGGAATTGGTTTTGAAGTAGCGTTCAAACTCGCTAAGGAGTCGAGCCGAATGCTGGCTAGTCATCTCTACTGCAGAAAGTGCAGCCGTGTAATGACCAGCAATTCGGCTACTTAAGGTGACAGTATCGCCGATGGCATTGAAGCCACCGATACCGGCACGTCCGCCTCCACCCTGCTCGATGGTCATGCCAATGGCACCATTGTACATGGGATAGGTATCTCCATAAGATGGATACAACAGGTCAAAGCGCTCCTTGGTAAAGTAGAAGCGACCCATTTGGTCGAAATACTTCGCGGTGTTTTTTCCAAAAATATCTTGAAACTCGTGCTGGAAGGGTGTCAACTGCTCGTGTAAGGGTTCTGCGGCAGGAGCCATGTAAAATGGATTGTCGATGCCCTGCTCGTGGAAGTCCAAGTGAAGTTGCGGCATCCACTGCTGGTACATTTTGAGACGTTGCTGCGACTCTACTTGTACTTGCCATGCCCAATCTCGGTTGAGGTCAAAGAGGTAGTGATTGGCACGTCCCCCCGGCCAAGGCTCGTTGTGTTCCATGGACTGCATGTCGGGTTGCAATTGGGAGTGCATCTTTTGGTTGTACCAGTTGGCATAGCGATCTCTTCCATCAGGGTTGATTGCAGGATCGATGATGACCACTTGATTTTTCAACCAGGCTTGTACCTTGGCATTGTTGGTATCGGCCAGGGTATGGAAGGTGGAAATGGCAGCTTCCATGCCCACAGACTCGTTGCCATGGACATTGAAAGACATCCAGTTGATCGGAACTTGGGTGCTAGGTGTTCCAGAATGGATGCCTGTTCGCTTTAGGTTGTCGGTACGTATTTGCTCGAGTCGAGCCATGTTCTCTGGGCTCGCGAGGATGGCGAGAATAAGGGGTCTTTTCTCGTTGGTTTCCCCATACTGGATGAGCTTGATGTTGGGATTTTGCGCAGCGACATACTCAAAATAATCGACCATACGGTGGTGAGGAGTGAATCGGTCTCCTGGCTTGTAGCCGAGAAACTGCTCTGGAGTCTTGAGTTGGGCCAGCGCGCTTCCCACAGAAAGCGCAGCCACTAGGAGCGAAAAGAATAATTTTTTCATGTGGAAAATGGGTTTCGAAGAGAAAGTTAAGTGGTTTTATCAATTCTAAAGTCACGAGGTCTGGAAAAGTGACTAGTGGAAAGGGGTTATTGGCAATCCATGGTGGAGGAAGGCTACAAAAAAAGCAGACCTTTTTGGGGCCTGCCTTTGGGGTAAATTAAGAAAAGTCTTAGGCTACGGCCGTAGCAGTTACCTCAATATTTCCGCGTGTAGCTTTGGAGTAAGGACATACTTGGTGCGCCGCGTCTACCAACTTCTGCGCATCCTCGAGTGAGGCTGCCATTGGAATTTTTACTTCAATGTCCACACCTAGACCAAAGCTTCCAGGACCGTAGTGGCCGAGGTGTGCTTTTACTTTGATTTCGGAATCTTTCAAGCTAGTTGTGCCTGCTACTGCTGCTAAGGCGCCGCCAAAGCAAGCCGCGTAGCCTGCAGCAAAGAGCTGCTCAGGGTTGGTTTTTCCACCCTCTCCTCCGATTTCTTTTGGCATGGCCACGTCGAAGTCAAGCATCCCGTCTTCGGTGCGCACGTGTCCTTTTCGGCCTCCGGTGTTTACCGCTACTGCGGTGTAGTCTACAATTAGTTTTTCCATGGTTTCGTATGATTTACAGTTTGATTTCTTGAGTTGCTGTTGGGGCCCAAAATTAGGAACTACTCTTCAAACTTAAGAAGTAACGTCAAGGTTTTTGGAGGAAGAAAATTTCTTCACAGTGGAGTGATTTAGGTCAATTGATAGCCTCTTTCATAGGCATAGTGAAGCTTGGCATTTACCGCAGCGTCTGTGGATAATTGGGTTTGTGGATTCCATGTGACGGTACGGCCAAGCTCGTGGGCAATGTTGCCTAGGGTACAGGCGGTACAGGTGCTGTGTCCGATTTCTACCGGCACGATGGGGTCCTTTCGCTTGCGGATGCAGTCGATGAAGTCTATATGGTGGGCACCAAAAGAGAAGTTTTCTGGGGCTTTATCTAGCTGCAATTCAGAAATGGAAGTGTCGTAATTGCCACGAGAAACCTTAATCCAGCCTTTTTCTCCAATAAATTTTACACCTTGTCGTCCTTCGTCAAACTTGGTGATCATCATCTCTACTCCATCGGAATAGCGGTACGTGAGCGGTTGAGCCGTGGATCCAGGGATGATGGTGGTTGGGCCATTTCTATCCTTGCTTAGACCCCATTGGGCCACATCAATCATGTGTGCACCCCAGTCGGTCATCAAACCACCTCCAGTTTCCTTGAACCAGCGCCAGGCTCCCCAGGCAGTTTCATTCTTCTCAGGATTGAGGCTAATACCTGGATTAAGCAGGTCATTGAATGCTAGGCTCGGAATAGGGCCAAGCCATTTTTCCCAGTTGAGACCTTCCGGAATGGGCTGGGCAGCCAGGTCGTAAGGCTTGGGATGGGGATTGTCTCCTACGTGAACGAGCACTTGGGAGATTTTGCCCAACTGACCGCGCTGCACGTGCAGTGCGGCAGTTTGGAAGTTGACTGCGGCGCGCTGCATGGAGCCTACAGCGAGCACAACGCCATTTTCGCGTACGGCCTGCACCAGTAGTTGGCCCTCTTTGATGGTGAAGGTGAGTGGTTTTTCTAGGTAAATATCTTTCTTGGCTTTGCAAGCATCAATTGCCATGAGTGCATGCCAATGATCTGGAGAGGCAATGACTACTGCATCTACGTTGGGATCTTGAAGTAGTTCTAGGTAGTTCTCGTAGAGTTTGGGTGCAGTCACAGTCTTGCCTGCTTCTGTGAGATTTTTTTGAACGCGAAGTGCAAATCGCTCCCGCTTGATGCCATATACATCGGCCCCGGCGACTACCTCTACGCCTGGAATACGCATAAAATTATTCAGTAAGCCCATGGCTTGTCGTCCTACACCAATAAAGCCAAGGCGAACGCGTTCGTGTGCAACTTGGAAAAGGGGTGTAGGAGCTGCCGAAGCAAAGGAAAGACCAGGGAGTATGCTAATTCCTGCGGAGGTTAAAAGGCTGGCGCCTAGGAATTTTCTTCGAGAAAAAGAAGCTGACATAGGAAATTTTGGGTTAAAGTGTCATCGAACTAAATACCTCTTTAAGGTAGTAGAAAATATTTTTCTTTTTCCAATTTCTTTGGGGATTGTGATAAAAGGAGCCATTGGACTTTTGAGTGGTGTTGATTTTTTTTGCATCGGATAGGTTATTTTTTTATAGTTTTTGCGAGATTTCCATAGATAAAATCAATCGAAATGACTATTCAACAGTTGGAATACCTGATTGCTGTAGACAAGCACCGGCATTTTGGTCAGGCAGCAGAGGCCTGTTTTGTGACCCAACCTACTTTGAGCGCTCAATTGAGCAAACTAGAGAAGGAACTTGGGGTCATTCTTTTTGACCGAAGTAAGATGCCTGTGATCCCTACGGAATCGGGCGTACAGGTCATTGCTCAAGCTAAAAAAGTATTGACAGAAAGCAAGGGGATTTTTGAGGTAGTCTCCCAATTGAAAGGAGATATTTCAGGTGTCTTGAAGTTGGGAATATTGCCCACGCTGGCCCCGTACTTGTTGCATTTATTTATCCGGAAATTTTTGGAGAATTACCCACTCGTCAAATTGGAAGTGCAGGAAATGGTCACCGAGGAGATTGTACGCAAACTAAAAAATGACGAGTTGGATTTGGGGATTGTAGTGACCCCCTTGGAGCTACACGGGATTCTTGAGAAGCCCTTATTTTACGAGAAATTCTACGCTTATTTTTCAACGGGGCACGAGTTACTCAGTCACCAAGAGATTCGTCCTGAGCAAATCAAGACGGAGGAGCTTTGGGTCTTGCAGCAAGGACATTGTTTTCGGGACCAGGTTCTTAACTTCTGCGATCAAAATTTGTCTGGCCACAAAAACTTCCATTACGAGAGTGGATCTTTGGAGGGACTCCGTAACATGGTCAACCGGTACAAGGGACTGACACTATTGCCTGAGTTGGCAACTTGGGAACTTTCCAAGGAAGAAAAATCCAGACTTCGACCCTTTGTTGGGGCGTCTCCTACCCGGGAAGTGAGCCTTATTTTGAACCGGAGTTTTCTGAAGCAAAAACTGGTGGAATTGCTATTCAAAGCCATTGCTGAGGCAATTCCTTACGAGATGACTTCCAAGGCCAAAGGCAAGGTGGTTCGCTTCAATTGATGCGTTTCAAGAGGTAGCGCGTTGCTTGGGGGCTAGTTATTTTTTGCCCGTCGACATCGAGTTGGAGGAGCCCATTTTCTTGGAGCAGGTAGCGTCTTGACATATCACCGATCCTACCCAACAGCTGGAGTTGGGTACTGTCTGTGGGCCCCCAAGAAATTTTTCCAGTAAACTCTTCCTCACGTGCATCATTCAATCCGAGGTAGTTGGTATTTAGTTCAAACGTCCCTCCTTCTTTCAAGGTCAGCCATATTTCTATGCCTTCGCAGTAGGAACAAGGCAGGACACCTTCATAAGTACCTACCCAAGAGTAAGAAGGATGGGCAGTGTTAGGAGGAGTTTTTTCAGCAAAAGATTTTACTTCACGAGTAGGGATTTTCTGGGAAGAGTTTGGATTACAAAACGAAAGTAGGTAGCAGGCGAAACTCATAAAAAACCCGATACTCCAGGTGTCAATTGCTTTAACGAGTCTTCTTTTGGCCATAGATTGCTGACTTAGACCCCAAACTGGGTAAGGTGGTGATCTAGGTGTTTGTAGAGTAAGTTATTCCATTCCTTAGCGGTCATGGAACCAAAAGATGGAGATTCTTTTCCTTCGAATCCAGATTTCCCAGCGGCAAGTGTCTGCTCTACAAATGAGATCAGTCTTGCCTTCTCTTTGGCAAAGTTCTTTTCACTTTTGATTCGGAAAGCAGGAGCTGTGGGTAGGTTCCTTTTGTAAGGAACTTCGTTGACCACCCCTGCTTTGACGAAGGTCTTTAATAGAAAGCGCATTACCGGATTAGCCTTGGGGTGGGTATTTGTAAAGGCCATTTCGTAGGCTACACAACAGTGGGCCAACATTTGGTCTACAGACATTTTGCCCCAGAGGGCAGGGCTTTCAGGGCTTAGTTGTTCAATACGATGGATCAATTCTGCAGTAACTGCTGGGTCAAATACATTTTCCGAGACTAAAAAATCATTTGATTGGGTTGATAAAAAGTTAATTAAGAGTGTAATAATTATTTTTGATGATTTTGGTATTTGGGGTGTAGATGGTATTAAAAAATTTGTAAACTTTTTAGAAAAAAAAAGATCAAAAGATTATATTTTTATAAAAAATTACTTTGGACAATGTATATTGGTAAAAAAAAATTAATTTTTTTATTCTATATATTTTCTATGAAATTTTATTAAGAAATTATCTTGAAACAACCTTGTGCTATCAAGTTTAAAAATTACTTTTGT